>JBEKBL010000103.1:0-6755 GCA_050015415.1 Solirubrobacteraceae bacterium | reverse complement strand
GCCGACCTGGATCTACGTCATCTTCTGGGTCGGGCTCGCGTTTGCGAGCATCCTTTTCGGCGACGCCTTCCGCCCGTTCAACCCATGGCGCGCGATCGCCCGCGCGATCGCCTGGGTCGCGCGGCGCGCCAGCGGCGAGCGCGCCGCGAGCGAGCCGCTCCATTACCCCGACCGTCTCGGACGGTGGCCGGCGGTCATCGGCCTCCTCGGCTACGCCTGGCTCGAGCTCGTCTACGTCAACAAGGGCGCGCCGAACCTGCTCGCTTTCCTCTCACTCGGATACGCCGCGGTTCAGCTCGTCGGCATGAGCCTCTACGGCATCGAGACATGGACCGAGCGCGGCGACGCGTTCGCCGTGTTCTTCGATTTTCTCGGACGGATGGCGCCGCTGCACTGGAAGCGCCGCCAGCCCCCCGGCAACGGTTTCGAGGTGTACCTGCGCCTCCCGTTCGTCGGTGCTCTCTCGCTCGATCTGCTGCCGGGAACGATTCCGATGGTGATCGCAATGATCGGCACGACGAGCTTCGACGGGTTCTCGAACGCCAGCCTCTGGCTGAACGGGAACGGCTTGTTCTACGACCTGCAGAGCCTCTTCATCCACGTCGGGTTGGCCGGCAACGGCGACCTCACCGCCGACGAGCTCGCCGGCACCGTCGGGCTGCTGGCGATGGTCCTCGTGATCGCCGGCTTCTTTCGCCTCGGCATCCTGGGGATGCGGTCGATCAACACCAAGTACGGCACGGCCCAGCTGAGGCGGAGCTTTGCCCACACGCTGCTGCCGATCGCCTTCGCGTACTTCGTCGCCCACTACTTCTCGCTGCTCGCGTTCTCGGGCCAATCGATGATCCAGCTGGTGTCCGATCCGCTCGGCAACGGCGCGAACATCTTCGGCACGGCGAACTTCCAGCCGAACTACGCCCTGCTGACAGGCAATTTCCTCTGGTACGTGCAGGTCGCCGCACTCGTGACCGGTCACGCCGCCGGCATCACCCTCGCGCACGATCGGGCCCTGACTCTCTATCCCGACCCTCGCGAGGCAACCCGCTCGCAGTACTGGATGCTCACCGTGATGGTGGCGTTCACCTGCCTCGGGCTGTGGATCCTGTCGTCAACCTATTGACGCTGCGGGAGCCGGCTTCGCCGGCTGTCCTCGCTTGACTCATCAGGCGCCCGTGACGCGCGGCCACGTATCTCGTCAGTACGCCTAGGCGGCGCCCTGTTGAAGACACCAGCGCAGAGGAGCCGGCGAGGATCCATCACGCCACCGCAACCGCTTCGGTGTGGCAAGATCCGAGCCCAATGGGCCTTCTGAAGGAGTTCAAGGCATTCCTCGTGCGCGGCAACGTCATCGACCTGGCGGTCGCGTTCGTGATCGGCGCGGCGTTCACCGCCGTGGTCTCCGGCCTCGTGAAGGACCTGATCACGCCGATCATCGCGGCAATCTTCGGTAAGCCGGACTTCAGCACGCTGTTCTTCACGATCAACGGCAGCCAGTTCCTCTACGGGGACTTCATCGACGCATTGATCACGTTCCTGGCGGTCGCGGCGGCCGTCTTCTTCTTCGTCGTCAAGCCGATCAACGCGATGGCCGCGGCGCGCGCTCGCGGCCAGGGCGACGCCGATCCGACGACGAAACAGTGCACCGAATGCCTGTCAGACATCCCGGTCGCCGCCACGCGCTGCGCTTTCTGCGCCCAGCCACAGACCGCTGTCGCTGCCTAGCGCCGGCCAGCAGGGCCGCTGGCTCGCCCCACGCGGCTCACTGACCGCATAAGAGGGGCCGTTCGGCCAGTCGCAGTAAGGCAACTACCGCGCGATCCACCCTGGCGCCCGTGACAGGCCGCCACGTATCCCCCACCTAAGCCTCGGCGGCGCCCGCTGCAGTCACAGCCGTCCAGGAGCCAGCGAGGACAGCCGGCGAAGCCGGCTCCCGCAGCTATTTCTTGAAGTAATCCGCGTTGATCTGGATGTACTTCTCCCACTCGCCGGGGAGCTGATCCTCGGCGAAGCAGGCGTCGACGGGACAGGCTTCGACGCAGGCGTCGCAGTCGATGCACTCCTCCGGGTCGATGTAGAGCATCTCGACGGCGTCGTAGCCGGGCTCCTCCGGTGTCGGATGGATGCAGTCGACAGGACAGACCTCGACGCACGAGTTGTCCTTGGTGCCGATGCAGGGCTCGGCGATCACATATGCCATTGCGGGGATTCCTGGGTTCGGGGGCTGAGTGCGCGGCGAATACTACGCACCCGGCCAACGCGGGCACGGCGCTCGGACGAGCCTGCGGCGCGGCGCGAGGCGTCTGGTTGCGCGCCTTCGGCTAGCTCGCCGGCCCGCCGACCGATCGGCGAGCACGGCGACGGCGCGTGGCGTCCGGCTTCGCGCGAGGAGCTCCGCAGCGCCTCAGGACGTGACCTCGCCGGGGCGGCGCGAGGCCCATGGAGTGGCGGCTTCGAGTTGCGCTCCGAGCGCGAGTAGCGTCGGCTCACCGCCCGGGCGGCCGGCTAGCTGCACGCCGAGCGGCAACCCGTCGTCGCCGTGGAAGAGCGGGAGCGCAATCGCCGGCTGACCGCTGGCGTTGAAAATCGGCGTGAACGGGGTGAAGCAACCCGACCGGGCGAAGGTCTCGAGCGGCACGGGCGCGGCCGCGTCGAGCGCGCCCACCGCGAGTGGACGTTCGGCGAGCGCCGGGGTGAGAAGCGCGTCGTAGGGCTCGAGGAAGGTGATCAGGCCGCGCATCCGTGCCTGCAGCTGCGTCTGGAGCACCTGGAAGCCGACGGCGCCCAGCTCGGAGGCCTGCTGCCAGAGCGCCCAGCTGAGCGGTTCCATGTCCTCCGCGCGCGGATGACGGCGTCCAGCGGCGATCGTCGCGTAGTAGACGCTGACGGCTATGTGCGCCCCGAAGTACGAGCCGAAGAGCTCGGCGATGTCCTCGCTCTGCCAAGGCGGCGTCACCTCCTCCACCGTGTGTCCGAGGGTCTCGAGCAGCGCAGCGGCGCGCGTCGTCGCCTCGACGCAGAGCCGCTCGACGGAAACGCCGGGAATCGGCGGCGTCAGCGTGAACGCGATCCGTAGTCGCCCCGGCGAGCGTGCGGCGGCACGCGCGTACGGCTCTGCAGGTGGCGGCGCCCATGCCGCGTCGCCCGTCTCGTACCCCGCGATCACATCCAGGAGCTCCGCTGTCTCGGCGACGCTCCGCGTCAGGACGCCGTCTAGCGCCAGCGCCGATGAGCCGAGCTCCGGCGCCGCAGAGACGCGGTGCCGTTGTGCCTTCAGGCCGACAAGACCGCAGCAGGCGGCCGGAATCCGCAGTGAGCCGCCGCCATCGTTGCCGTGGGCGAGCGGGACCATGCCGCTGGCCACGGCGGCGGCCGACCCACCGGATGAGCCGCCCGGTGTACGCGACAGGTCCCACGGGTTGCGCGCCGGACCGTGAGCTGCCGGCTCCGTTACGGGCAGGATCCCGAACTCGGGCAGCTTCGTCGTGCCGACAATCACGAAGCCCACCGCGCGTAGCCGCGCGACGACGCTGTGGTCATAGGGCGCCACGAAGTCTCGCATCAGGGTCGATCCCTGCGTCAGCCTCAGACCCTTGACTGCACGGTTGTTCTTGATTGCGATCGGTACGCCGGCAAAGGGCCGCTGATCGCCAGGCCCGATCGCGTCCGCCGCCGCCAGCGCACGTTCGCCGTCGACCTCGACGAAGGCGCCGACCGTGGCGTCGAGCGTATCGATGCGCTCGAGCGAGAACTCGACGAGCTCGCGTGCCGACAGCTCGCCGTCCCGAACGAGCGCGGCGAGCTCGGAAGCCGAGCGGAACATCAGCTCCACGGGCACGGCCCGTCCCTGGCATCGCTCGGCACGGCCTGGAGCGTACTGGTGCGTCATTCATGCGAGGCTTAGCGGACGATGAGTGAGGTGCAGTCCGGACTCGAGGGCGTCGTCGCCTTTGCGACGGAGATCGCCGAGCCCGACCGCGACGGTGGCGCGCTCCACTACCGCGGGGTGGATATCGAGGAGCTGGTCGGCCAGGTCCCATACGAGCAGGTCTGGGGTCTTCTGGTCGACGGGACCTATGAGCCCGGGCTCCCGCCCGCCGAGCCGCACCCGTTGACGGTACGCTCGGGCAACGCTCGCGTCGACGTTCAGGCAGCGCTCGCGATGCTCGCACCGGAGTGGGGATTCAGGGAGCTGATCGACATCAGCGACGAGGAGGCGCGTGAGAACCTTGCACGCGCCTCGGTGATGGCGCTGTCGTTCGTGGCCCAATCGGCGCGCGGTGCCGGCCGGCCGCCGGTGCCGCAGTCCGAGATCGACAAGGCCCGCTCGATCCCGGAGCGCTTCCTCGTCCGCTGGCGCGGCGAGGCCGACCCGCGCCACGTCAAGGCGATCGACGCCTACTGGATCTCCGCCGCGGAGCACGGTGTGAACGCCTCCACCTTCACCGCTCGTGTCGTCGCCTCAACCGGCGCCGACTGCGCCGCGGCTCTGTCGGCCGCGGTCGGCGCGCTGTCAGGTCCGCTCCACGGCGGCGCTCCGTCGCGCGTGCTGGCGATGCTTGGCGAGGTCGAGGCGCTCGGCGACGCGGAGCGCTGGGTCAAGGACGCGCTCGATCGCGGCGAGCGGCTGATGGGCTTCGGCCACCGCGTCTACCGAGCCGAGGACCCGCGAGCGCGAGTGCTGCGCGCCACCGCGCGCGAGCTCGGCTCGCCGCGGCTCGAGGCCGCCGAGGCGCTCGAGGCGGCAGCGCTGGCCGAGCTCCAAGCGCGGCATCCGGATCGCGTCCTCGCCACCAACGTCGAGTTCTGGTCCGCCGTCGTGCTCGACGACGCCCAGGTCCCGCCCGAGCTCTTCACGCCGATGTTCACCTGTGCGCGCACCGCCGGCTGGTCGGCGCACATCCTCGAGCAGAAGCGCGAGGGCCGCCTGATCCGCCCGAGCGCAAAGTACGTCGGCGAGGGCTCCCGGCCGCGCACAGCGGTCGGCTGATCCCAGAAACACAAAGGCCGCGCAAATCGCGCGGCCCAAGGGCAACGGAGAAGTTCTTGAAGCCCGGCCAATGCCGGGCTTCAAGAAGCTTCGACGTCTTCTTACATCATCCCGCTCATGTCAGGCATGCCGCCGCCGCCGCCACCGCCCTGATCCTTGTCAGGAACCTCGGCAACGATCGCCTCGGTGGTGAGGATGTTCTTGGCGATCGAGGCTGCGTTCTGCAGCGCCGAGCGCGTGACCATCGCCGGGTCGATCACGCCGGCCGCGACGAGATCGACGATCTCGTTGCTGGCAGCGTTGAGGCCCCATCCGGCCTTCGCCTTGCGAACGTCATTGACGACGACCGAGCCTTCCAGCCCGGCATTCTCGGCGATCTGACGCAGCGGCTCCTCGAGGGCGCGGAGCACGATGCGTGCGCCGGTCTTCTCGTCGTCGTCCGCGATCTCATCGACCTTGACAGCCTTCGTCGCCTGCAGGAGCGCGACGCCGCCGCCCGGCACGATGCCCTCTTCGAGGGCGGCGCGGGTGGCCTGGAGCGCGTCCTCGACGCGATGCTTCTTTTCCTTCATCTCCGTCTCGGTAGCAGCGCCAACCTTGACGACCGCGACGCCGCCGGACAGCTTCGCGAGGCGCTCCTGGAGCTTCTCGCGATCGAAGTCCGAGTCGGTGTTGTCGATCTCGGTCTTGATCTGGTTGATGCGTCCCTTGATCGCTGCTGCGTCACCGGCACCGTCGACGATCGTCGTCGTGTCCTTCGCGACTACGACGCGGCGAGCGTGGCCGAGCTGCGAGACTTGCGTGTTCTCGAGCTTGAGGCCCATCTCCTCGGTGATCACCTCGGCGTTGGTGAGGATCGCGATGTCCTCGAGCATCCGCTTGCGGCGATCGCCGAAACCGGGCGCCTTGACCGCAACACCCGTGAACGTGCCACGGAGCTTGTTGACGACCAGCGTCGCGAGCGACTCGCCCTCGACGTCCTCAGCGATGATCAGGAGCGGCTTGCCGGACTGGATGACCGCCTCGAGAACCGGCAGCACGTCACGAACGGAGCCGATCTTCTGGTTGGCGATCAGGATGTAGGGGTCCTCGAGCACCGCTTCCATGCGGTCCTGGTCGGTGACCATGTAGGGCGAGATGTAGCCCTTGTCGAACTGCATGCCCTCGGTGAACTCGAGGTCCATGCCGAACGTCTGGCCTTCCTCGACGTTGACGACGCCGTCCTTGCCGACCTTCTCGATCGCGTCGGCGATGACGTCGCCGATCTCCTCGTCACCGGCCGAGATCGTCGCAACGCGCGCGATCTGGTCCTTGCCGGAGACCTCCTTGGACTGCGAGCCGATGTTCGCGACGACCTGATCGACGGCCTTCTCGATGCCGCGCTTCAGGCCGAGCGGGTTGGCGCCGGCCGCGACATTCTTGAGACCTTGGCGAACGATCGCCTGAGCGAGCACCGTCGCGGTCGTCGTGCCGTCGCCGGCTACGTCGTTGGTCGCGGTGGCGACCTCGCGGACGAGCTGCGCGCCCTGGTTCTGGAACGGGTCCTCGACCTCGATCTCACGCGCGATCGTGACGCCATCGTTGGTGATCGTCGGCGCGCCGAACTTCTTGTCGAGGACGACGTAGCGGCCCTTCGGGCCGAGCGTCACCTTGACTGCGTTGGCGACCGCGTCGACGCCCTCCTCGAGGGCCTTACGCGCCTCGGTGTTGTACTTCAGTTCCTTGTGAGCCATCTTGGTTTCAATTCTCCTTAGGACTCGACCAGAGC
>JBEKBL010000102.1:0-6829 GCA_050015415.1 Solirubrobacteraceae bacterium | reverse complement strand
CGAGGGCGATGTGGGTATTACCGAACGGACCGCCGACATTCTCGTCGTACAGCGTTTCGGCCATGAACTTCGTGATCCGTGAGAAGCGGCGGTCGGTCAGCGAGAACTCCCCAACCTTGTCGGCGTTCTCGGTCGCGACCATCTCCCTGAGCAGCTCCTCACCGAGCTCCGCGGTTGCGTTAACGACGCGCCCGTCGGCAAACTCGAGCCGGATCCCCTTGACGAGATTGCCGTAGCGGTAGAGCGGCTGGTTGAAGTAGATCCAGCCTTTGGTGCCGCGCCAATCGGGACTCGTGAAGATCTCGAAGCTGGGAACGTTGCGGCCGCCGCCACCGACCCATTGGCGGCTCTCGCCGAGCACGATCTCCAGATCGACGTCCTCCCCGAGCACGTGGACGCGCTCGATATCGAGGGCGTTCAGTCGCGCCTTGTAGTCGCTGATCTGAGCGCTCACCTCGCGCCAGCGCTCGATCGGGTCGGGCTCATCGAGGAAGCACGCCTGGATGATCTGCTGCCAGTACTCCGCTTCGCTCATGCCCGCCTCCGCCGCCATCGCCGGAGTTCCGTAGAGGCCGAGCGTCCAAGTGAATTTGCCCGCATTCTCCTTCTCGGCGCGCCACTCCATCCACGGTTTCATCGATGCCCCGCGGCGCATGATCTTGGCGGGCGAAACGCCCTCAAGCGCCTGCATGTCGGCGTCGCTGATCACCGCGACCATGTGATCGATCTCGTCGACGAGGCCGCGACGGTAACGCGCCGGGAAGTAGTCGATCTGCTCATCGCTTGCGAGCTCGAAGAAATCGCGCGTGACGTTGTAGGCAGCGTCGTCGTCTGGCGAGTACTGCCCGATCGGGTGGCAACCCGCGCGCACGACGGAGCGCATCAGCTCGACGTAGAGCGGCTTGCTTGCCTCGCTTGCGATGACGAGCACGACGTCACCCGCTCGGACGCCGTCGCCACCGCCGAGCGCGAAGTTCACGAGGACGTCGGCGTAGCGTTCGAGGACCTGCTGATCCGGTTTGTAGCTCACGTCCGCGACCCTATCTGATGGGTGGCCGGGGCGGATTTCCACGCACAATGCGAGATCGAGCCGGTCCGGCGCTTGCATCGGTTCGAGAGGCGCCGTATGTTGGCTCCAGGACGCGGAACGAGCCGCAAAGAGCGAGGCCATCGAGGTGTGAGGCCGCGCCACCAGGAGACCGGAGCCGCCCTTTCGGGAGCGGAACCGGAGGAGGGTCCTCATACGGCTCGCTTCCGCGTCTTACTCGTTCCCTCAGCGCACGTTTCTCCGGTGGCCGGAGACGCCGCGCCGTGGCGAGATTGGTCGAACGCGGATCGAGCGGGCGCGTGTAGGAAAGCGCTACAGGCAGCCGGAGGCTCGGCGAGCGCGAAGCGCTAGGCTCTACGGCGGCGCCCATGGCGACTGAGACTGAGCACACCGGCCCAGCGAGCAGTTCCACGCCGCCGCGATCGGGCAGCTACGGGTTCAGGCGGCGCGATCTACTGCTGCTACTCGTGCTGCTTGCGGTGGTCGGCGCTCTCGCCGCCGTCCTGATTCACGGACCGGCCAAGCAGACAGCGCTTGGAGAGGTCGTCAGTCCGGCGCATCGCGGCGCCTACGACGGTCTGACGATCAGCGCGAAGGCCGAACCGCCGCTTGTGTTGCGCAACTACCTCGGTAACACCGTGAACATCAAGAGCTTCCGTGGCAAGGCGGTGCTCGTCACCTTCCTGTACACGCATTGCCCGGACATCTGTCCGCTGATCGCCTCGCACCTCCACACTGCGCTCAGCGACATGAGTCCTGCTGAGCGTAGGCGTGTTCAGATAGTCGCGGTCTCGGTCGATCCTCGCGGCGACACTCCGGCCACCGTGGCCGAATTCCTCCACAGCCACGGGATGACCGGAAAGATGGACTACCTGATCGGCAATGCCGCGCAGCTCGGCAGCGTGTGGGCGGCTTGGAGCGTCGGTGCCGAGCGCGATGCCGGTGACCCTGCGCTGATCACGCACAGCGCGTTGATGTACGGCATCACCGGCAAGGGCAAGATCGTCGTGGTCTACCCGGAGGACTTCGCGCCGTCGGAGCTCGTGCACGACGTGCCCCGGCTCGCCGCCGCGTGAAGCTGCTGACACATCGCCTGGCGCTGCGCCTCGCCGCCGTGGCGCTCGCGCTGGCGTTGCTCGCGTACGGGATCCTCGCGCACGGCAAAAAGGTCGTGATCGCGCCGCCACTCCCCCATGCTGCGCTCCAGGGCGGAACCCTGACGACCGCGGCGCTGCGCGGGCATGCGGAGGCGATCGTCTTCTTCGCGAGCTGGTGCCCTGGATGCCACACCGAGGCTCCGGCGGTCGAGCAATTTGCGTCCTCGGCCGCCGGCAGCGGCAAGGTTCTCTCGATCGACTACAGCGACTACGGCAACGTGCGCGGCTTCATCAGCCGCTACCGCTGGACCTTTCCCGTGTTGAGCGATCCGGACGGCGTCACGGGCGACGCCTACGGCGTCGCTCATCTGCCGACGACGGTGATCCTCAATTCGCAGGGAGACATCGTGGCCCGCGAGGTGGGACCACAGACAGTCGCGAGCCTGGGTCGAGCCCTCAGCGCCGCCGGCTGAGCGCAGTCGCGGCGATTCCGGCGTTCCCCAGCACCCAGCCGGCGATGATCTGACCGTGGCCTCGAAGTGAGGTCACGGCGCGGGTCCAGCGGCTCAGTCCTGCGCTTGGCGAATGCGCTCGCGTTCGGCGAGCCTGTTCGTGCGGCGAATCTGTGCCTCGGCCTGGCGCCTGCGGGCCTCCTCATCGAGTTCCTCGAGTGGCGCAACCTGCACTGGGCTGCCGCCCTCATCGACGGCCACGAGCGTCAGGTACGCGCTATTCGTGTGGCGGCGATCGCCGGTCAGCGGGTTCTCCGCCTCGACCCGGACACCGACCTCCATCGAGGTCCGCCAGACCGCGTTCACGCTGGCTGAGAACGTGACGAGCTCACCGACGAAAATCGGCACGAGAAACGTCATGCGATCGACCGCCGCGGTCACGACGCGCTGATGCGAGTAGCGGACGGCAGCGAGACTCGCCGCCTCGTCGCACAGCTTCATCACGGTGCCGCCGTGCACGTAGCCGGCGATGTTCGCCTCCTGAGGACCCATCCAAATCGACAGGGTCGAGTCGCGTACGCGGCGCTCCCGATCATTCATCCATCCATCCTAAGGCGCTTCAAGCCGCGAGACCGGACAGCCGATTACGTTGGTAACTCATGCGCTCGAGCCGTTTCGCGCGCCCGAACCGGACGTGACCCCAATTCCCTCTTTGCCGCTCAGGTTGATCAGTGAGGATCCGGCCGCCCCGCCCCAGGCGGGACCCGAGGCCGACGTCGCCGCATTCGAGGCGCTTTTCGAGCATGCCGGCGCGATGCTCGCGATCCTTGACACGGAAGGTCGGTTCCTCACGGTCAACCCGGCGTGCATGCGGGTTCTGGGGGTGGCGCCGGGCACTCTGGTCGGCCGGTCGCTGCTGGACCTGGCTCGGTCCGAGGCTCCGCCGCAAGCGCTGCGCCCCGACGGCGAATCTGACGAGAACGGCATTCCCCGCGAGCAACAGTTCGACCTCCTCGCTCGTCACCGCCACGCTGATGGGACCTGGCGCTGGTTGCTGTGGAGCGGAGCCGTCCACGGCGATCGCTGGTACGCATCAGCGAAGGACATCACGGACTGGGTAAAGCTCGAGGACCGCGTCGGCCGCGACCCGCTCACCCGGCTGCCGAACAAAGAGGTCTTCCTCGAGGAGGTGACACAAGCGCTGGTACGCAACGAGCGGACAGCGCGGCCACTGGGCGTTCTCTTCGTCGACATCGATCAGCTCAAGCAGATCAACGACAGCATCGGCCACCAGGCCGGTGATCGCCTGATCGCGCAGGTCGCCGAGCGGCTGCGCATGGCAGTGCGTGCGGGCGACGTCGTTGCCCGCCTCGGCGGCGACGAGTTCGGAATTCTCGTCGAATCGCTGGGCGAGGAGCTGGAGGCAGTGACGGTGGCGGGCCGCGCACTCGCGGCGCTTGACGACCCGATCGACCTCGGCACCGGCCTGATCTCGGTCTCGGCGAGCATTGGGCTGAGTACCGCGCACAGCCCGACCGACACGGCGGCCAGCCTGATCCACCAGGCCGATATCGCGATGTATGAGGCCAAGACGTCGGGACGCAACCGCTTCGCGATCTTCGACTCTGCGCTGCGCGCCGAGTTGGATCGCCGGCTCGAGCTCGAGCGAGATCTGCGCTCCGCGCTCGAGCGCGAGGAGCTCGAGCTGCGCTACCAGCCGATCGTCGCGATCGGCAACGGCGCGGTTGTCGGCTTCGAGGCCTTCCTGCACTGGGATCACGCCGAGCGCGGCGTCGTGCCGCTGTCGGAGCTCCTGCCGCTCGCCGAGCGCTCGGGCCTGATCGTCCCGCTGGGGCTGTGGGTGACGCGCACCGCGACCGAGCAGGTCGCGGCCTGGCGTGCGGACGGCACGGACCTGTTCCTTGCCCTGAATGTCTCGCCGCGCCAGCTCGCCGACGAAGGGTTCGTGGCAGGCCTCAAAGCGACCCTCGAGGCTGCGAAGCTTCCGCATCGCGCGCTCGCGATAGAGCTAGCGGAGACGGCGGTGCTGGCAGACCCGGCGAAGGCCGCGACTCGCCTCGCCGAGCTGCACGAACTCGGCGTCGGGCTGGCCCTCGACGACTTTGGCGCCGGCTATGCGCCGCTCCGCCATCTGATCGAGCTGCCGTTCGACGCGATCAAGCTCAATCCGTCGTTTATCGGCGAGCTCGCCGCGACAGGCACGCGCGCGAGCCGTGCAGCCGTGGTCGCGGTGGTCGCCGCCGCGCGCGAGCTCGAGATCAGCGTGTTCGCCGAAGGCGTCGAGTCGATGTCACAACTGGAGGAGCTGCGGGCGGTCGGGTGTAGCGCAGCCCAGGGCCCGCTGTTCGCACCGGCGCGCCCGGCGGGCGAAGTCACATTCGAGCGGTTCGCCACGAGCGACGTTTGACGCAAGCGACATTTGACGCCCGCTTCGCGGCGTCAAATTCGCTGGCCTGCGGATCGGTGCGGCGCTCGAGCCTCGCAACCCGCGCCGCCAGGGCGTCCTTCGCCGCCGACCGCCTGCGCGGCGTGGCCGTGTGAGCGAATGATTTTGCTTGCCGCGAAGCGGCAACCTACATGTTCAGGAACCCGATCCCCAGGTGCGACAGGCCGGACTGAGCCTCGGAGTTCAGAACGACCAGCTGGTTGGTCCAGATCAGCACGCCCATCGCGATCAGCACCGCTCCGCCGGTGAAGACGACGAGGCCGTAGTGGCGCTTGACCGCCGCGAAAACCGTGGTCATGCGGTTGAACGCCAGTGACGTGGCCAGGAACGGAATTGCCAGACCGGCCGAGTAGAAGGCCAGCAACACGGCACCCCGACCCTCCGAGCCGCTGATCCCCGCCGCCGTCAGAATCGCCCCGAGCGTCGGCCCGACGCAGGGCGTCCAGGCGATCGCAAACGCGGCGCCTGCGACCACCGGCCCTCCCTTGCCCGCCCGCGCGAGGAGACGCTCCGGGTGCCATTCGCGTCCGAGGCGCGGAACCAGGGACGCCGCAAGGTAGAGCGTGCCGAGAGCAACGATGATCCCGGCAGCCACGCGTTCGAGGACAACTTTGTTCTGTACCAGTAGCGAGCCGATTGCCGTGGCGCTGAGACCGAACAAGATGAAGATCGTCGAGAAGCTGGCGATGAACAACAGGCTGGGTCCGATGACGCGACGCACGCTGGCGCGATCCAGCTCGGCGGGCGCGACGCCGACGACCGTGGAGATGTAGCCGGGGACGAGCGGCAGCACACACGGCGAGAGGAACGACACGGTGCCGGCTGCTAGGGCCGCGAGGACACCGACGCCTGAAGCTGGATCAGTCACCACTGGATCGTAATGGCAGGCGAGCTACTGCGCGAGGCCTCCGGCCAACTGTTCCACGGCTCGCGAGAGCTGGCCGCCCTGCCAGGCGATCGGCGAGCGGCCCTCGTCCTCGACGATCATCAAGGAGCCGGCGACTGAGCCGGCATAGCGCTCGGCGAGTGCGAGCGGGTGCTCGGGGTCGGCCTCGTCACGGCTGGCGACGACGAGCGTCGGGGCTCTGATCGCGGCGAGCTGCGTGAGTGAGTCAAACGGCCGCGAACGTGGCACGGCGGCGAGTGCGTCAGCGACGGCCAGCGGATGCACGTGCAACGAGAGCCGCTGCCTGATCACGGTCGCAACCGTCGAGCGCCAAGCGCTCGGAACGCGTTCGAAGTCATAGGCCTCGAGAAAGCCGTCCACCCCCCGCTCCCGTAACGCAGTCGAGAGAGCATCCCAGTGCGCGAGCGCGGCCTCGAAGCGATCGGGGTCGTAGCCGGGCGTGACGAGCACAAGCGCCTCGACGCGCGCGGGGTTCTCGAGCGCGAAGCGCAGTGCCGTATGGGCGCCCATCGACGCCCCGACCAGCACGGCGCGCTCGAGCTCGAGCGCATCGAAGAGCGCCAGCAGGTCTCCGGCGAGCGCCCGGTAGGAGTAATCGCCATCCGGCGGCGGGTCCGAGCTTCCATGCCCGCGCGCGTCGTAGAGGATCACGCGATGGCCGGAACGCTCGAGGGCGCTTGAGCCCATCAGGACGTAGCGGCGCGTCGCGCTGAGGCCGTGCAGGCCGACGATTGCCGGACCAGCGCCGGCATCGTCGAGTCGAATGATGCCCGCGGCACTTTGAATCTCGCGTTCCACTCGAGCGGATCGTAGGCTGTGCGGATGACCGTCATCGACGTCAACGAGGCAGATTTCGAG
>JBEKBL010000101.1:0-6860 GCA_050015415.1 Solirubrobacteraceae bacterium | reverse complement strand
CACGTCGACGACCTGGTCGCTTTCTACCTCGCGGCGATCGACGACGAGCGCTTCGAGGGGTCGATCAACGCCGTCGCGCCCCACGCCGTGCGAAACGCCGAGTTCTCGAAAGCGCTCGGGCGCGCGCTGCACCGCCCCGCGTTCGCGCCGGTGCCACGCGCCGCGCTCCAGCTGCTCTACGGCGACATGGCGAGCATCGTCACCGACAGTCAGAACGTCGCGCCCGCGCGTGTGGCCGAGCTCGGCTTGAGCTATACGCACGCGGACCTCGACGAGGCGCTGCGCGACGCGCTCAGCCGCTGAGCCGGCGCATCTCGATCAGCTCGCCGCCAGTGCCGACGCGGTAGCCGGCGAAGCTCGCCAGCGAGCTGTCGCCGGTGCTCCGGTCGATTCGGTAGTCGCCGATGACGCTGTGACGAAGGCCGAGACGGAAATAGGCGTCGACGACGCTGAGACGCTGGTGCGCGTTCTTGCCGGCGCGCTGAATCGCTGCGAGCACCGACGCCATCGCCTCGTAGCCGTAGAGGCTGTAGGCGGTCGGCGCAGAGCCGAAGGCGTGCCGGTAGTCGCCTAATACGACCTGGGCCGCCGGCGGGTACTGGTTGAGCGGGAGGATCGGGCTGGTCACGTAGGTTGAAGAAGCCGCCGCGGCGAGCGAGCGCAGGAACGGTGCGCTGGCCAGCGTGCTCGGCGCGAACAGCTTCACGCCCGGCAACTCGGCGTGGAGCTCCTGCCAGAGCGCCTGCGCGCCGGCGTCGGGAGCGGCGCCCAGGAGCACCGCGCCGACGTGCGCCTGGGCGATCTTGGTGGCGATCGCGGCGTAGGCGGAGGGCTGCGCGCTCCTGGCGGTGTCGACGTCGGCGGCACCGGCCACCCCTATGCCGCGGCTCGGAGCGTCGCCGGCGAGCATCCGCGCGATCGCGCTGTCATAGGGCGCGCTCAAGGGAGCGGTATCGCTAAGCAGATAGACACGCCGGACGCCGAGCATGCGCATGAAGCTCGCGGTCGCCGATGCCTCCTCGACGTCGCTCGGTGCAAGCCGAGCAAAGGTGCGGTTGCCGCTCGGGTAGTAGACCGCCGGCTCACCGGTCTGGTCGAGCGGGTTCGTGTCGGTCAGCCCGACGTAGGGGCTCGCCGGGCTGACCTGGAGGATGTCGTTCTCGTTGATCAGCGGCAGAGAGATCGCGGTCGCCGCGGAGTCGAAGTCGCCGATGTAGGCGACCGCGTCGATGTCCTGACCCGCCGCCTCGGCCGCGTGCGAGGTCGTCGCCCGATCCCAGCCGGCGGCGCCCTGGCGTGCGTCGTTGACCAGCGCGATGCTCACGTTGCGGTCGCGCCCGCCCGCGTGCGCCTGCTCGAGCGCGAGGATCTCACCGTCGTTGATGCTCGTCATCAGCGCGCTCTGCGGCCCCTCGAGCGGGAGGTCCGAGTACACGGTGAGCGTCTTCTCGTAGGTGTAGCCACCCGCCTGAGTGCCCGAGCTGCCGCAACCTGCGAGCACCGAGGCGAGCGCCACGACGACCAGCCCCGCCGCGCGCCTGCCGCGCACGCTCAGGCGCCGCCGAGGTGGCGGCGAATCTCGATCAGCTGCCCGTCGGCCGCGGCGCGATAGCCGACGAAGCGAGCCTGCGAGGTATCGCCGCTGGAGGTGATCCTGTAGCGCCCGATGACGCTGTCGCGCCAGCCAAGGTGAAAGTAGGCGCTGACGACCGTGCGCCGGTCGTTCGCGTGCTTGCCGGCCTTCTTGATCGCTGCGAGCACCGACGCCATCGCCTCGTAGCCGTATAGCGACCACGCGGTCGGCACCGACCCTCTGAACTCTCGTCGGTAGCGGCGCAGGACACCCTGAGCCTGCGGACCGTACTGGTCGAGCGGAAGGATCGGGCTCGTGACGTACGTGGCGCCGGCGGCCGCTCCGAGCGATTCTCGGAAGGGCCCCGTCGCCAACGTGCTCGGTGCGAACAGCTTCACGCCAGGCAGCTTCGCGTAAAGCTCCTGCCAAAGGGCCTCGGCGCCCGGGTCCGCTGCGCTCCCAACGAACACGGCGTCGGCGTGCGTGGCCGCGATCGCCTTGACGAGGGGGGCGTACTGGACGGGCGTGGTATCGGTCGCGGTATCCGTCTGCGCGGTGCCGGCGAGCGTGATCCCGGCGTGCGCGGCGTCGGCTCCGACCATCGTGGCAACCACGCTGTCGAACGGCGTGTTGCCCGGGTCGTTGTCCTCGAGCGTGTAGAGGCTCTGAACTCCCAGCGACTGCATGAAGCTCGCGGTTGCGCTCGCTTCCCGTGCATCGGACGGGACCAGGCGCGCGAACGTTTGGACGCCGCTCGGGTAGTAACTCCCGGGCTCGCCCTTGTCGTCATAGACGCTCGGATCGGTCAACCCTATGTAGGGGCTCGCGGGACTGACCTGGAGGATGTCTGCGGCGTTCGTGATCGGCAGCGAGGTTGCGGTTGCTGCCGAATCGAAATCGCCGATGTAGGCGACCGCGTCGACACTCTGAGTCGCGTTCGCCGCGGCGTTGGAGGCGTCCGTCGTATCCCAGCCGCCCGCGCTCTCAGAGGAGTCGGTCCAGGGCTGCAGGATGATCAGATGGCCGTGGACGATCACGCCGGCGTCCTTGATGGCCAGTTCCTCGCCATCTTCGATGCTCTGCATCAGCAGGCCCTGCGGCCCGTCGACCGGCAGCGCGGTGTAGATCGTCAGCGCGTTGCCGAAGCTATTACCGCCGTTGGATGTGCCAGAGCCGCCGCAGCCGGCGACTGCGAGTGCGAGCGCGACGACGGTTGCTGCCGTTCGGGGATGGCGCACGCGATGCTCCAGACGAGGTCTACCTCAACAAGCGCGACCGGACGTCGCGCGCCAGCGGTCGGAGATTGTAGTGGCAGTCCTCAGGGCTGCGAGCCGCTCGCGTCGCGGCCCGGCAGGTGGCCGATCACGACACGCCCGGCGGCGGCAAGGAGCATTACAAGCAGCGCCAACAGAAATGCGTCAAGACCGCTGATGCCGAGCGCCCAGAGCACGATCCAAAGCGCGAACCCGAAGGTGGCAGCGATGACGAGGCCCATGCTCGGCGGAGTCTATGCGACGGGCGCGGCGAGTGCCGTCGCGAACTCGGCGACGAGCCGGCCGACCGCAGCCGCACCGTCCCCGTCCTCGCCCGCGGCGCGCACGAGGCGAGAGCCGACGATCACGCCATCGGCCCCGGCATCGGCCGCGCCGACAGCCTGCTCGGCCGTGGAGATGCCAAACCCGAGTGCGAGGGGAACGTCGGTGGCGGCCCGGGCTCGCTCGAGCAGCGGCCGTAGCGACGCCGGTCCGCCAGTGCGCTCGCCGGTCGTTCCCGTGACGGAGACGACGTAGAGGAAGCCGCGCGTGCGCGCACCGATCTCCCGTAGACGAGCGTCGGTTGTCGTCGGCGCCACGAGCGCAACCAGGGCGAGGCCGCGCCGCTCGGCCGCACGCTCGAGCTCCTCGCTCTCCTCAAATGGCAGGTCGGGCACGATCAGCCCGCTCACGCCGACGCCGGCAAGGCGGTCGAGGAATGGGTCGATCCCCGGCGTCAGCACCGTGTTCGCGTAGGCCATGACGATCACCGCGATCCGCTCGGTGAGCCCGGCGGAAAGATCGAGTACGTCGCTGACGCTGATTCCCGCGGCGAGCGCAGCCGTCGCAGCAGCATGGATCGTGGGCCCGTCAGCGAGCGGGTCGGAGAACGGCACGCCCAGCTCGAGCAGGTCGGCTCCGCCGGCGATGCACGCCTCGCCGACGGCGCGCGAGCGCTCCAGATCCGGGTATCCGCCCATCATGTAGGGCATCAGCGCTGCCCGCTTGCCGCTGGCGGCGAACGCCGCAGCGATCCGTTCGATGCCGTCTGCGCTCATCGAGCGGCGCTGAGCGCGATTACCTCTGCGAGGTCCTTGTCGCCGCGGCCCGAGAGGCAAACGACGTCGAGCTCACCGGCGGGGTTCGCCAGCAGCCAGGCGAGGGCATGAGCCGATTCGAGCGCGGGAATGATCCCCTCGAGCCGCGTCAGCTCGCGGAACGCGACGAGCGCATCGTCGTCCGTCACCGCGACATACCGCGCGCGACCACTGTCGCGCAGGTGGGCGTGCTCGGGACCCGACCCCGGGTAGTCGAGGCCGGCCGAGATCGAATGCGCTTCGAGAATCTGGCCGTCGTCGTCCTGCAACACAGCCGAGAGCGACCCATGCAGGACTCCGGCTCGCCCTCCCGCCGTCAGCGGCGCGCCGTGGCGGCCGCTCGCGAGCCCTTCGCCGGCCGCCTCGACACCGATCAATTCGACCTGCGTGTCCTTGACGAACCCGGCAAACATCCCGATCGAGTTCGAGCCGCCGCCCACGCACGCGATCACGCGCGATGGCAGCCGGCCCACCCGCTCGAGCAGCTGCGCGCGCGCCTCGTCCCCGATCGTCCGTTGCAGCTCGCGCACGATCGCCGGGTAGGGCGCCGGCCCGACAGCGCTGCCGATTATGTAATGGGTGTTGTCGACATGCTCGACCCAGTCGCGGATCGCTGCGGAGACCGCCTCCTTGAGCGTGCGCGCGCCGGCGCTGACGGCCTCGACGTGCGCGCCGAGCAGCTCCATGCGCTGGACGTTGGGCTGCTGGCGGCGCATGTCCTCCTCGCCCATGTACACGACGCAGTCGATCGCGAGCAGCGCGCAGGCAGTCGCGCTCGCGACGCCGTGCTGACCCGCGCCGGTCTCCGCTATCACGCGCTTCTTGCCCATCCGACGCGCGAGGAGCGCCTGGCCGAGGGCGTTGTTGAGCTTGTGCGAGCCCGTGTGGTTGAGGTCCTCGCGTTTGAGGTATACGGCGTGGCCGATGCGCTCGCTGAAGCGGGTTGCCTCATAGAGCGGCGTCGGACGACCGACGTAGTCACGGGCCAGCAGCGCGAGCTCGGAGCGAAACGCGGTATCGGACCACGCATCGAGCCATGCCGACTCCAACTGCGCGAGCGCCGGCATCAACGTCTCGGGCACATACTGGCCGCCGTACGGTCCATAGCGATGCTGGACGCCCTTCCGAGCCTCGACGGAGCTCACACCGTAACTCCCGCTGCCGCTTCGATGAAGGCGCGCAGCTGTTTGTGATCCTTCACCCCCGGCGAGGACTCGACGCCGGTCGCTACATCGACGGCGTAGGGTCGGGTCGCGACAATCGCCTCGCCGACGTTGTCGGGATCGAGTCCGCCGCTCAGGATCAGCGGCACCTTCGAGCGGCGGCCTGCGACGAGCGACCAGTCGAAGCGCTCGCCGGTTCCACCGCGCATGCCCTCGGCGTAGCCGTCCAGGAGATGGAAGTCCGTGTGGAAGCGCGCGAGGTCCTGTAGCGTCGCGGCGCCGCGCACGGCGGCGGCCTTGATCGTCCGCGCGCCGGTGCGCCGCGCGACCTCCGAGCAGAACGAAGGGCCCTCATCGCCGTGCAGCTGCACGAGCGTCAGCCCCACGCGCTCGTTGACGTCGGCGATCGCCTCCAGCGAGCTGTTGACGAACACGCCAACCAGCTCGCCGCGGCGATGCAGCGCGGCGCCGATCCGCTCAGCCTCGGCAAGATCGCAGCGGCGCCGGGAACGTTCGTAGAAGACCATCCCGACGGCCCATGCGCCGAGCTCGAAGGCTGCCTCAGCGTCCTCGAGCCGGGTGATGCCGCAGATCTTGATACGCGGTGATTGCACCGCTCACACCGTAGCGACTCGGGCTGCGCAGACTCAGGTGGACGTCGGCAGGATCCGTCGGCTGCCGCTCGCCGCTCGACGCGCACACTAAATCGGTCTTGGGAGCCCGCCTCGCAGTTCCCGCAGCGCCGCGGCCGGATCGGGCGCACGCATCAACCGCTCGCCGATCAGCGCTGCCGCGACCCCGGCGGCGCTGAGTCGAGCCAACTCCTGGGCGGTCGAAATGCCGGACTCCGCGACTACGAGCGCGCCAGCCGGCATCGCATCGAGCAGCGCGTAGGTGCGCTCTGGGTCGACGCTGAAATCGCGCAGGTCGCGATTGTTGACGCCGATCAGCTCGGCGGCTGCTCCAGCGGCGACCTCGAGCTCGGCGGCGTCGTGCACCTCGACGAGCACGTCGAGCGAGAGCTCTCGTGCGGCGTCATGCAGTTCGCCGAGCTCCTTCGGATCCAGCGCCGCGACGATCAGCAGGACCGCCGATGCGCCGGCGGCCGAAGCCTCGTGGAGCTGGTAGGGGTCGACGATGAAGTCCTTGCGCAGCAGCGGCAGCGAGCAGGACGCCGCCGCCTCGCGCAGGTCGTCGAGCGAGCCGCCAAAGCGGTGCTCCTCGGTCAGGACGGACATCGCCGCCGCGCCACCCTCCTCGTATGCGCGTGCGAGCTCGGCCACTTTCGAGCCCGGGCGGATCGGACCGGCCGACGGCGAACTGCGCTTGTGCTCGGCGATGATCGAGAGCCCGGGGCGCGCAAGCGCGTCACGGAAGCTCGGACGCCCTCGACGTCCTTGCAGCGCCAGCTGACTGAGCGGCACCGCGCGCTTGCGCTGCTCCAGATCCCGCCGAGTCGTGGCGATGATCTCGTCGAGGACGCTCACGCGCCGCCCTCGGTGGCGGCGATGAAAGCCTCGAGCGTTCGGGCGGCGCGGCCGTCGTCGACCGCCGCGCGTGCCGCATCGACGCCTTCGGCCAGCGACGGCGCTCTGCCGGCCACATAGATCGTGGCGCCGGCGTTTACGAGCGCGAGATCGCGCGGCGGACCAGCCTCACCGGCCAGCACGGCGCGCGTCACCGCGGCGTTCTGGCGCGGATCGCCGCCGCCAAGACCGTCGCCGCCGGCGAGCTCGACGCCGAGCTCCTGCGGGGTCACCGTGTAGACGTCGAT
>JBEKBL010000100.1:0-6945 GCA_050015415.1 Solirubrobacteraceae bacterium | reverse complement strand
AACACGTCGACCTGCACGGAATGGTCGATCACGAGCTCGGCGGGCACCAGCGGGTTGATCTTCTGCGGGTCGCCGCCAAGCTCGGCCATCGCGTCACGCATCGCCGCAAGATCGACGATGCCAGGGACGCCGGTGAAGTCCTGCATCAGGACTCGCGCAGGGCTGAACGCAATCTCCTGAGCGGGTTCGGCCTTGGCGTCCCAACGCGCGATCGCCTCGATATCGCCAGCGAGGACGGCGCCGTTGCCTTCCGTGCGCAGAAGGTTCTCGAGCAGGATCTTCAGCGAGTACGGCAGGCGGTCGACGTCGAAGCGTTGCTGCAGTGCGTCGAGCCTGAAGATCTCGAAGCGCCGCTTGCCGACTTCCAGCTCGGAGCGAGCAGCAAAGCTATCGACTGACACGCGGGCCTCCTGTTCGGCAGTGCTTGCTTCTCGATTATCGCGAACCGGGCCACTCGGACCGCTCCACTACGCTCCCGGCGGTGGCACGCGAGCGCAGCACAACACCCGCTTGAGCGCGTTCGAGGTTCTCGCAATCCTCGCCGCGGGCGTCGCGGCAGGCACGATCAACGTGGTCGTCGGCTCAGGAACGTTGATCACCTTCCCAGTGCTACTGGCATTCGGCTTTGCGCCGGTGACCGCGAACGTCTCGAACAGCCTTGGTCTTGCGCCCGGCGCGCTGACCGGCGCCTACGGCTACCGGCGTGAGCTCGAAGGACAGGGCCGACGGGCACGGAAGCTGCTGAGCGCGTCGCTCCCAGGGGCGATCACCGGCGCGGTCCTGCTGCTCGTACTACCAGCCTCAGCCTTCAAGACGATCGTCCCGGTGTTCATCGTCGCCGCGCTGATCCTGATCGTCGCGCAGCCGCGGCTCAGCGCGCTGCTCGACGCGCGCGCGGCGCGGCGCGAGCGGGCGCGTGGACGCGACGGCCCCGTGATGTCCTTCTGCGTGTTTCTGAGCGGCGTCTACGGCGGCTACTTCGGCGCCGCGCAGGGAATCCTGCTGCTGGCGATCCTGTCGCTCGGGCTCGATGAGAGCCTCCAACGAATCAACGCCCTGAAGAATCTGCTCGCCGGCTCCGCGAACCTTGTAGCTGGCGTAGTGTTTGCGTTTGCCGCGCCGCACGTCGACTGGACCGCCGCCGGTCTGCTCGCCGCCGGGTCGATCGCCGGCGGGGCGCTCGGCGCGCGCTATGGACGGCGACTACCGCCCGCTGGTCTGCGGCTGCTGATCGTCATCGTCGGGATCGTGGCGATCGTGCGGCTGCTCTAAAGAGCTGCCGGTGCCCGCAGCTACCCGGCGTTCGGCGCCGGCGCGCCGCTGCCCGCGGGGGTGCCGCCGTCCGACGGTCCGCCGCCGTTTTGACGGCGGTGGCGGCGATTACTGAAGTAGACCCAACCGCCGAGCAGTATCACAGGCGAGGCGTAGAGCCCCGCCATGTACCAATGGTAGATGCAGGCAACCACCATGCGCCCGGACATCCTAACCGGTTCGCAATCTTTCGGCAGCTGTGATGCGGGAGATTGGCTCGCCGAACTCCGGCGGTGGGGCGCGATAGGCTGCGGCGATGGCCGAGCGCAGCGAGTACCTCCCCGGGACGTTTTGCTGGGCTGACCTCACGACGCCCGACCAGGAGGGGGCGAAGGCCTTCTATGGCGGCTTGCTCGGCTGGGAGGCGCAGGACATTCCGGTCGCAGACGGCGTCGTCTACTCGATGATGCACCACGACGGCAAGCAGGTCGCGGCGATCTCGCCCCAGCGCCAGCAGCAGCGCGACGCGGGAGCGCCACCGGTGTGGAACTCCTACGTCTCTGTTGCCGACGCCGACGCGGCTGTCGAACGCGCGAAGGGCCTGGGGGGCAGCGCACATGCTCCGGCCTTCGACGTAATGGACGCGGGACGAATGGCAGTGCTGCAGGACCCGCAGGGCGCCTACTTCATGGTCTGGCAGCCGGGCCGCAACCCCGGCGCCGAGCTCGTGACCGATGTCGGCGCACTGGTCTGGAACGAGCTCGCGACAAGCGACATCGACGGCGCGGCGAGCTTCTACGGCGAGCTCTTCGGCTGGACATTCGCGCCATTCGAGGGAAGTCCGACGCCGTACACGGTCATCATGAACGCCGGTCGCAGCAACGGCGGGATCACCGGGCTGCAGGGGCCGGTTCCGCCGCACTGGCTGCCCTACTTCGGGGTCGCGGAGATCAATGCGGGAATTGCGGCGGCGGAGGAGCTCGGCGGCACCAACTTCGCCGGCCCGATCGAGCTGCCGATGGCAAAGCTCGCCGTCCTCGGCGATCCGCAGGGCGCGATGTTCGCGATCTACGCGGGTGACTACGACCCGTAGGCCGCTGTCGATTTGCGCTCGCTGCGCGAGCGCAAATCGACCCGCGGACGTCAAGTGGCGTGCGCCGTGCGCACTGCGAGCGGCCCGCCCCGGTCGCCCGGCGCAGAACCTTCTCAACTAGAGACGCAACCGTCCGCCGCGGCGCGGCCGGATCATGTGTCCCAGCGCTCGAGCCGCCCCCGCAGAGCCGCAAGGAACTCCGCTGCGAGCACCCCGTCGAGCGCGCGGTGATCCCAGGAGAGACCAACGACGCAGATCGGACGGATCGCGATGCTCTCCTCGCCCGACGGGTCGCTGACGACGACCGGGCGCCGCACGATCGCCTCGAGGTCGAGGATCGCGATCTGCGGCTGGTTGATCACCGGTGTCGCCATGACGGTTCCGTACTGCCCCGGGTTGGTGATCGTGAACGTGCCGTCGCGCAACTCCTCCGGCCTCAGCTCGCCGGTGCGAGCCCGCGACGCGAGATCACGGATGCGCTCGGACAGCTCGGCGATACTCAAACGCTCGGCCTCACGGATCACCGGGACGAGCAGGCCCTCGGTGCCGAGAGCGACGGCGATTCCGAGGTTGACCGTCTCGTGGCGCACGATGTCCCCGCCGTCGAGCCAGGCGTTCAGATCAGGGAACTCGGCGAGCGTAGCCATCGTCGCGCTCGCAACGATCGGAAGCGCGGTCGTGCGCAGCCGCGCCCGCGCCGACTCGATTGCGCTGAAATCGACCTCGATCCACGAAGTGACCGTCGCGGCGGTCTCGAGCGACCGCTTCATGTGGTCGCCGATCGATCGGCGCATGCGGGACAGCGGGACCGGCGGCGGCGGCGCGTACTGCTGCGCTCCAGCACCGGCCCGATCGGCGACTGCCGAGAGGACGTCCTGCTTGCGGACGCGCCCGCCCGTACCTGTGCCGGTGAGCCTCGCCAGGTCGATGCCGTGCTCGGCGGCGAGGCGCTGCACCACGGGCGAATAGAGGCTCTCGCGACCTTCAGCAGCTGCCCCGGTCACCTTGGGCTCGGCCGGATCGACGACGGCGACCGGGACCTCGTGTGAGCCGTCCGATGCGATCAGGGCGATCGCCGTGCCGGTGTCGACGGTCTCGCCGACCTCAACGAGGATTTCGACGAGGACACCGGCGACCGGCGCGGGGAGCTCCGATTCGATCTTGTCGGTGTCGATGTCGCAGATCGGCTCCTCGTAGGCGACGGCGTCTCCGGGCCGCTTTCGCCACTGCACGATCGTGCCTTCGGTGACGGAGATGCCCAGCTGGGGCATCACGACTTCGACGCGCGTCTCAGGAGTCATCTCGGCGCACCGAGCAAAGCCTGCAAAAGCTTTCGGTGTTGCTTGCTAGTAGGCGAGGAGCTCATCGCAGGCGGCACGGATCCGCTCGACACTGGGTAGGACGGCATTCTCGAGCGCGGGCGCGAACGGGATCGGGACATCGGGCGCCGCAACACGCACGATCGGGCCCTCGAGATACTCGAACGCGCGCTCAGCGATCACCGAGGAGACCTGGGCTCCCATTGCACAGGTGTAGTTGGCTTCGTCGACCACCACGACCTTGGAACAATCGCGGACCGCGGCGAGAATCGCGTCCTCGTCGAGCGGTGCCAGAGAGCGCAGGTCGAGCAGCCGAATGCTCGCGTCGCGCAGTTGCTCGATCGCCTCGAGGGCCGTGTGGACCATGGCGCCGTAGGCGATGACGACGAGATCGTCGCCGTCGCGGACGGTGCGAGCAGTGAACGGCGTCTCATAGGAGCCCGCGGCCACCTCGCCGCGGACGCGCCGGTAGAGGTTCTTGTGCTCGAGAAACAGCACCGGGTTGGGGTCTGCGATCGCTGCGAGCAGCAGGCCCTTGGCGTCTTCCGCGCTCGACGGCGCGAGAACCTTCAGACCGGGAGAGTGAAGGAACCAGGCCTCCGGATTCTGGGAATGGTATGGCCCGCCGGAGAAACCGCCGCCGCTAGGCAGGCGCACGACGACCGGTACGGCGACGCCGAGACGGTAATGCAGCTTGCCGGCGACGTTGACGATCTGATCGAAGGCGCAGGCAACGAAATCCGCAAACTGCATCTCGCAGACCGGTCGCATTCCGACGATCGCGGCGCCGACGGCACTGCCAACGATCGCTTCCTCGCAGATCGGCGTGTCTATCACCCGGTCGGCGCCGAACTCCGCGAGCAGTCCGGCGGTGACCTTGAACGCACCGCCGTGGACGCCGATGTCCTCGCCGAGCAGGATCACGCGCTCATCCTCAGCCATCGCAACATGCAGAGCGTCGGATATCGCTTCGAGATAGCTCAGCTGCGCCATCAGCGAAAACCGCTCCACGGGGCGAGGCCGAGCCCGATTGGGATCGCCTCCCCATCGCAGAAGACTCCCGTTGTCGCCGTGGCCGGGTCGGGCAGCGGCATCGCAAGCGCTTCGGTCGTGGCCTGATCGACCTCGGCTGCTACGGCGGCTGCGATCGCCTCCACGTCGACGCCAAGCGCAGCGAGACGATCGCGCTGGAGTGCGATCGGATCACGCTCCGCCCATTCGGCGAGCTGCTCTGGAGGCACGTAGCTCGCGTCGTCGTGGAGCCCGTGGCCGTGCATTCGCATGGTGTGGGCCGCAATCAGCGTCGGGCCGCCGCCGGCGAGGGCGCGCTCGCGCGCCTCGCGGACAACCTCGAACACGGCCTCGACGTCGTTGCCGTCGACGCTTACGCCGAGCATTCCGTAGGCCGCGGCGCGCTCCACCGGGTCGACGATGAACTGCTGCGAGCTCGGGGTCGAGTAGGCGTACCCATTGTGCTCGAGCACGAAGATCGCCGGCACGCGCTGAACAGCGGCGAAATTCATCGCCTCGTGCCAGTCGCCAACCGACGTCGCGCCATCGCCGAACAGTGCGAGCGAGCAGCGCGCCTCGCGGCGCAGCTTGAACGCCAAAGCCATTCCGACGGCGACCGGCATCATGTCGGGCAGCATCGAGACCATGCCGAGCACGCCGAGAGTTGCATCACCGAAGTGGACGTTGCCTTCGCGTCCGGCGCTGACACCGCCCGGGCGTCCGAGGTAGTGAGCGAGAACCGCTCGCGGCGAGGTGCCCTTGACGAGATGTGCTCCGAGGTCGCGGATCAGCGGACAGACCGGGTCGCCAGGTCCCAGGGCGAAGGCGGCGCCGACGCAGGTCGCCTCCTGACCGCGGCCGTCGTAGAACGAGCCCGGCACCTTGCCCTGCTTGTACAGGCTGACGCCCCGCTCCTCGATCGCACGGTGCAACGCCATGAAGCGGAACAACGCCACGCGGTCGTCCGGGTCGAGATGCGGCGGCTCGTCCCCGCGCTCCGTCGTAATGGTTTCGCTGCGGGCGGCCGGCGAACGCCGCCGATCCTTGGACGGCGGCTCGGCCGGACCGTCGGGCGGGGCTGCCTGATTCGGTGCGCCGCGCATCCGGATCGTCAGACGCCTTGCACGATGGCGTCCCGCGGGAGCTCGTAGCGGTTGCGGATCGCGTAGAGCGTGGTGCGCTCGGCAGCAGGACGGCCGGCACGGTGGGCGGCGCCGATGAAGTCCGCGGGGTCGAGCTTGACACCGTGATAGGAGCCGGCCATGCGGCTGATCGACTCCTCCATCAGCGTTCCGCCGAGGTCGTTGACGCCCCAGCGAAGCGATTCGGTGGCGGCCTCGAGGCCCATCTTGACCCAGGAGCTCTGCAGGTTGCGAACGGTACGGCCGAGGGCGAGGCGGAACACGGCGGTGTGCTTTAGCTTCTCCTCCGTCGAAAGCTCCTCGACGCCGTGGGTGCGACCGAGCAGCGTCTGGAACGGAATGAACGAGAGCGGCACGAACTCGGTTATTCCGCCGGTCCGCTGCTGAAGCTCGCGGATCACGCGCATGTGCTCGGCGAGCTCCCACGGTTCCTCGATGTGGCCGAACATGACTGTCGCGGTCGTGCGCATGCCGCCGCGGTGGGCGGCCTCGATGATCTCCACCCAGCGAGCGACCGGCAGCTTGTTGGGTGAGATGCGCTCCCGCACGCCGTCGTGGAGGACCTCGGCCGCCGTCCCCGGGACCGAGTCGAGTCCTGCTTCGCGCAGGCGCGCGAGGACGTCGCCCGGTGCGAGACCCGAGATGTCGCACATGTGCGCGATCTCCATCGGCGAGTAGGCGTGGACGTGAAGCTGGGGCGCCGTCTCCTTGATGATCGAGAGCCAGCGCTCGTAGTCGGCGAGTGTCCAGTCGGGATGGATGCCCGACTGCATGCAGATCTCGGTTGCGCCGAACTCGACCGCCTCGTGGATCTTCTGCTCGAGCGCCGCGCGGTCGTGCTCGTAGGCGTCCGGCGAACGTCGCCCCTGACCAAAGCCACAGAAGGCGCAGCCGACGATGCAGACGTTCGACACGTTGATGTTCCGGCAAACGACGAACGTAACCGTCTCGCCGACCAGCTCCGCCCGCAGCTCATCGGCGGCCTCACGGAGCTCCTCGACGGCCTCCGGGCGCGACTCCGCGAACAGCGCTGTCAGCTCCTCCTCGCCGAGCGGGACTCCGTCGCGCCCCTTGGCGATCGCGCCAGGAACGAGATCTCGGCGGATCAGTCGATCCGACCGGCGGCCCG
>JBEKBL010000099.1:0-10058 GCA_050015415.1 Solirubrobacteraceae bacterium | reverse complement strand
AGTTCTACATGCTGGCTGCGGTTGCGGGGTGGGGCGGGGGTGTCGATGAGCGTCCGTATCTGCCGCGTGCGGTGTCGGCGCTGTATGCCCGCGACGGCGAGGTCGGGTTCCTGCTCGAGGACGTTGGGCCCGGGACGCATCGCCTCTGCGGCCTTGGCGTCGGCGATGAGGCCTACCTCGTGGGTCCCTTTGGAGTGGGCTTCACTGCGCCGCCTGCGGATCGCGAGGCGTTCCTCGTGGGCGGCGGCGTCGGAATCCCGCCGCTGGCGATGTTCCAGGATCGCTGGGGCGGCCAGGCGTTGCTCGGCTTTCGCACCGCGGAGCACGCGGAGGCTGCGAGCCTCTTCGCCAGCCCCGAGCTCGCGACCGACGACGGCTCGGCCGGCCACCGCGGCCACGTCACCGACCTGCTCGACGATCTCCTCGAAAGCCGCCAGGACATCGTCGTGTTTGCGTGCGGCCCGCCGGCGATGCTCCAGGCTGTGCAGTCCCGGGCGGCTCGCCACCAGGTCCCGGCCCAGCTCGCGCTGGAGGCTCCGATGGCCTGCGGATACGGTGCCTGCTTCGGCTGCGTCGTGGACACGGTCGCGGGTTACAAGCGTGTGTGCGTCGACGGCCCGGTGTTCGACGCGGCGGTGCTCGTGTGATCGACTTCTGCGGGATCGAGCTCGAGCACCAGGTGATCAACGCCTCTGGCTGCTTCGACGTGCTCGCGGCAAGGCAGGTGTTCGGTGAGGCACTGGTCGAGCGGTTCCCGTTTGCCGCCTACGTCTCCAAGACCGTGACGCTGGCTGCGCGCGCGGGCAACCCACCGCCGCGGCTGTGGGAGTCGGCTGGCGGGATGATCAACTCGATCGGGCTGCCGAACCCGGGCGTCGAGGCCTACCTCGCCCATCACGTGGGCGAATACGCGACGCTGGGCGTGCCGCTGATCACGAACGTGATGGGCTCGAGCGCCGGTGAGTTCGCGGAGCTCGTCGAGCGAGTCGCCGAACGCGAGGAGGTCGCGGCGATCGAACTGAACGTGTCGTGCCCGAACGTTGCCACCGGGCTCGACATCGGCGCCGACCCGCGCGGTCTGAGGGACCTCCTGGCGGCTGTTCGCCCACTGACGCGCAAGCCGCTGATCGTCAAGCTGACTCCGAACACCGCTGACGTCGCCGCCTGCGCCGCGGCCGCCGAGGCCGGGGGCGCCGACGCCGTTTCGTTGATCAACACGCTGCGCGCGATGTCGCTTGCCCCCGGCGGCCACGGCCGCCCATGGCTTGGTGGCCGGACCGGCGGGCTGTCAGGCCCGGCGATCCGCGCGATCGCCCTTGCGCAGGTCGCGAGCGTTGCCGCGCGCGTCGCGCTGCCGGTGATCGGAATGGGCGGCGTCAGCAGCGGCGCCGACGCGGCGGAGTTGCTCGAAGTCGGCGCCCGACTCGTAGCCGTCGGTAGCGAGAGCTTCCGCGACCCCGCCGCCGGTAGCAGAGTTGCCGCGGAGCTCGCGGCCCATTTTGCGGAAAATGCGGCATGACCTGACGCAATTGAGTACGAAAGACCTGCAAATCAACTGAACTCGCGGGGCGCGTCGCGCTCATGCCTGAACCTCAAGTTGGGGTCTAGGTGAATTCGCTGTTTCGTCCTTGAATGGTGCGTGAGAGGCGATACACTCGCCGCCCATGCCGCCCGGTTCCAGAGATGCTCAGCGATGACGGCCGTCACCCCGGAGCGCTCGATCAACCAGCGGCTCGACGCGCTCGCACGCGCGAATGAGATCCGCTCGCAGCGTGCCCAGCTGAAACGCGATCTGAAGGCTTCCCGGACCTCGATCCAGCAGCTGCTCGCGGCTCCGCCGACGTTCGTCGAGACCGCAAAGGTCTCTGACATGCTGCTCGCCGTGCCGAAGTACGGCCGCGTCAAGGTCAACAAGATCCTCCACACCTGCCGCATCTCACCGAGCAAGACGATCGGCGGCCTTTCGGATCGCCAGCGCAGCGAGCTCGTCACACTGCTCAACCGGCGCTGACCGGCCGGTCCGCCGACCGGACGAGCGCCAGCCGTCGCAGCGGCCACAGAAGCGACCGCTCAACTCGCTACGGTGCTCGCCGGTGTCACCCTCACTGGTACCCCCGATGACGGGGGGCGGGCAGGCGGGGATCTTCGTGATCACGGGACCCTCCGGGGTCGGCAAGGGAACGCTGATCGCGGCGCTGCGTGAACGTCATCCCGAACTGGGACTGTCGATCTCGGCGACGACGCGCGCGCCGCGCGCCGGCGAGCTGGACGGCGTCGCCTACCACTTCCTCAGCGACGCCGAGTTCGACCGGCGCCTCGCAGCCGGCGATTTCGTCGAACACGCACACTACGCCGGGCACCGCTACGGCACGCTGCGCAGCGAGCTCGAACGGCACACACGCGAGCGCGAGCCGGTGGTGCTCGAGATCGAGGTCCAGGGCGCACGGCAGGTGCGCGACGCGATCCCGAGCGCCGTCCTCGTCTTCATCGCACCGCCGTCGCTCCAGGTTCTGCGCCGGCGGCTCGAGGAGCGCGGCACCGACGCCCCGGCGACGATCGCAATGCGGCTCGAGGTTGCACAGGAGGAGCTCGCCGCGCGCAGCGAGTTCCCGCATGTCATCGTCAACGATCAGCTGGACGCCGCCGTCGGCGCGCTCGACCGGATATATCTGCGCGCTCCGCCGCCGCCGACGCCGTCCCGCTAGACTGACTGTGTGATCTCTCCACGCATAGACGCTCTGCTCGAGAATGTCGACTCAAATTACGCCAGCGTGATCGTCGCCGCCAAGCGCGCACGGCAGATCAACTCCTACTACCAGAACCTCGGTGAGGGCAGCTTTGACGAGTTCCCCCCGCCGATGGTCGAGTCCGGCTCCAAGAACTACCTCACGATCGCGCTCGAGGAAGTCGCCGCCGGCAAGCTGAAGTACCACTACCGCTAGGCCGGGCATGGCCAAACTGCTGCTCGGGGTGAGCGGTGGGATCGCCGCCTTCAAGGCGCTCGAGTTCGTGCGTCTCGCAACGGAGCGCGGGCACGCGGTTCGCGTGATCCAGACGCACAGCTCGAAGCGCTTCGTCGGCACCGCGTCCTTTCGCCGCCCTGAGCGGAGCGCCGGTCCTCTCCGGCGAGTTCGAACGCGACCCGCTGCGCGGCTCATTCCCGGGCGAGCCGCTGGGCGAGCATGACCCGGCCAGCCACCTCGCGCTCGTTGGCGCAGCTGACGTCTTCGTCATAGCCCCGGCCTCGGCGAACACGATCGCGAAGCTCGCGAACGGTCTCGCCGACAACCTCCTGACGAACGCGGCGCTCGCCGCGCGCTGCCCGCTGATCGTCGCTCCGGCGATGAACAACCGGATGTTCGAGCACCCGGCGACGCAGGCGAACCTGGCGCTGCTGCGCGAGCGCGGCGCGCTCATTGTCGAGCCTGGAGTCGGGCGCCTCGCCACGCACGGCGAGCACGGTGTCGGTCGCCTTGCCGAGCCGGCGCAGCTACTCGCCGCATGTGAGGCGGCGCTCGCGCCACTCGGCGACTGGAGCGGGCTGCGGATCCTCGTGACGGCTGGCGGTACCCGCGAGGCAGTCGACGCCGTGCGCTACATCGGCAACCGCTCCTCGGGACGGATGGGCTTCGCGATCGCCACGGCGGCAGCGGACCGTGGCGCCGGCGTTGTCGTGATCGCCGCGAACGTCACGCTCGAGCGCGACCCGCGCATCCGCTACATCGACGTCGAGAGCGCGGCGGAGCTCGCCGCAGCCTGCGAGGCGCAGGCTCCCCACGCCGACACGATCGTCATGTGCGCAGCGATCGCCGACTTCCGCCCGAGCGCCAAGCTGCGCTCGCCATGCAAGCTCTCGCGTAGCGCGACCGACCGTCTCACGCTTGAGCTCGAAGCGACCCCCGACATCCTCGCCGGCCTCGCCGCGGGCCGCCGCAACGGACAGAAGCTCGTCGGCTTCGCCGCCGAGCACGGCGCCGCCGGCATCGAACGCGCCCGCGAAAAGCTCCAGAGCAAACAGGTCGACATGATCGTCTACAACGACATCTCGATTGACGGAATCGGCTTCGACTCGCCCGATAACGAAGTCACCCTGATCACCAAGGCGGGCGAGCAGCACCTTCCGCGCGCAGCCAAGAGCACGATCGCGATGCAGCTGATCGAGGCGATTGAAACCTTGCCAGGTTGACGAGCACCGGCGAGTCCGCCGCCAAAGGCGGTCGGCGAGCCGGTGCTAGACTGGCTCGACAGCTTTCGCGCCGGCCGAGACAGACCGGCGGTCCCTTTTCGGAAGTGGGCGCTCGCCCGCTTTTTTTTCGCCATGAACCACCTTCAGAGTGATATCGAGACTCGCATAGCCGAGACTGACCCCGACATCGAAGTACTGCTCGTCGAGCAGTCGGGCTCGACGCTGCGCGTCTACATCGATCACCCCGCCGGCGTCAGCGTGGCCCACTGCGAACGTGTCTCGCGGACGCTGAACGACCTGCGTGACAACCACACGATCGAGGTCAGCTCGCCCGGGGCGCGGCGGCCGCTGGCCAAGCCGGAGCACTTCGCCCGCTTCGTCGGGCGGCGCGCCCGCGTGCGTATCGCGTCCGGCTGCGAGGACTTGACGTTGGGGGGCAGCGGCGAGCAGCGGAACCTGACTGGCGAGCTCGTCGGGGCATCGAAGGACGAGGTGACGCTGGCCGTTGCGGAAGGCGTCATCGCGATTCCATATGCCGCGATTGAGCGGTCCCACCTGGTGGAGGAGTAGAGGAATGTCACGCGAGATCCTTGACGCAATGCACGCGCTTGCCCACGAGAAGGGCATCGACTTCGAGCGGTTGATGGTCGCGCTCGAGGATGCGCTGCTCTCGGCTTACAAGAAGCAGCCCGGTGCCGCCAAGTACGCCCGGGTCGAGATCGACCGCGCAACAGCGGACTTCCGCGTCATCGAGCTGATAATTCCCGAGCAGCTCGAGGCGCACCTGATCGTCGAGACGATCGACGAAGGCACGACGATCGACCCCGAGACGGGCGAGATGCGCGAGCCCGAGGAACCGGAGATCGATCCCGCGAAGTTCGAGCAGTACCGCGACCAGATCGAGGAGCGAGACGTCACGCCCGACGACTTCGGGCGGATCGCCGCCCAGACCGCCAAGCAGGTGATCCTCCAGCGGATCCGCGAGGCCGAGCGCGACATGATGTTCGAGGAGTACCGCGACCGCGTTGGCGAGCTGATCACCGGCATCGTCCAGCAGTCGGATTCGCGCTACACGCTCGTCCAGCTACGCGAGCGCGTCGAGGCGTTGCTGCCCAAGTCCGAGCAGGTCGACGGTGAGCGCTACGACCATTCGCAGCGCATCAAGGCCGTGATCAAGGAGGTTTCGCCGCAGGCCAAGGGCCCGAGCATCATCGTCTCGCGCCGCGACTCCGAGCTGATCAAGAAGCTGTTCGAGCTGGAGGTGCCGGAGATCGCCGACGGGCTCGTCGAGATCGCCAACGTCGCCCGCGAGCCCGGCTACCGCTCGAAGATCGCGGTCATCTCCCATGCCGATGGCGTCGACCCGGTCGGCGCATGCGTCGGACCGCGCGGCTCGCGCGTCCGGATGGTCGTCTCCGAGCTGCGCGGCGAGAAGATCGACATCATCCCCTACAACGACGAGCCCGCCCGCTTCGTCGCCAAGGCGCTGTCGCCCGCCCGGGTGCGTGAGGTCCTTGTGGACGATGCCGCCAAGCAGGCGACGGTGATCGTCCCGGACGACCAGCTCTCGCTCGCGATCGGCCGCGAAGGGCAGAACGCGCGGCTTGCCGCGCGCCTCACCGGCTGGCGCGTCGACATCAAGTCGGAGAGCGAGTTCGCCGCCGAGGAGGCCGAGCACGGCTACGAGGAAGAGGAGCTGCAGGGTCGCTGCGCCGCGATCATGTCCAACGGTCGTCGCTGCCCGAACGCGTCCCTTCCCGGCTCCCGCTACTGCGGCCTTGAAGCGCACCAGGCGCTCGCGGCCGCCGGCGAGAGCGAAGCTCAGGCCGCGGCCTCCTAGCCCGTCCGGCGGCGGCCCGCTGCCGGCCACGCTCGTTAACAGATCGTAGAATCAACCTCGCTGATGCCAAAGAAGCGCGTACACGAAATAGCCAAGGAGCAGGGAATTCCAGCCAAGGAGCTGATCGCGAAGCTGCAGGCTGCCGGGATCGACGCGAAGGCGCCGGCGTCCACGGTCGAAGAGGCCTCAGCCCTGAAGGCGCTCGGCGGTAGTGGCGTCCCGGCACCGAAGAAAGCGTCGAATGGCGCGCCGCCTCGCGTAGGGGCTTCGGCGTCGCCTGAGCGTGGTGGGGGCGCCGCGCCGGCTGGCGCCGCCGCAGCTTCGCAAGCGCCGGTCGAGGTAGCTACCGAAGCAGTTGCTGGCGCCGCCGCCGCTGATGGCGCCGGCTCGCCGGACGCTGCTGCGGAGCAGCGCCGGGCTGCCGCGGCTCGACCCACTCGCGATTCGCGCCAGGGTGAGCAGCGGCCGGGCGCTACGGGACCCGGCGGGCGAAGGCGCGTCGTGATCGACTCGCAGGCCTCGCGCCGTCCGGCGAGTGGGCCGGCCAGCCAGCCGCCGCGACGCCCACCGCGGCGCGGCCGCAGGCGCCGTGGGACCTATGACGACACGGTGGCGCCGATCAACACGAGCGTGCTCGAGGCGACCGACCTGATCCGGATCAACTCAGGCTCGACGGTCAAGGACGTCGCCGAGTACTTCGGCGTCGCGGTGCCGGAGATCATCCGCAACCTGATGGCACTCGGCGAGATGGTGACGCTTACGCAAACGCTGTCGGATGAGGCGATCACCGTGCTGGCCGAGGACTTCAAGAAGAACATCGAGATCGTCCATGCCGCCGACGACATCGACGAGCCGCTGTTCGAGGACGCTGACGCGGACCTCGTCGAGCGCCCGCCGGTCGTGACGATCATGGGGCACGTCGACCACGGCAAGACCTCGCTGCTCGACGCGATCCGCGAGACGCAGGTCGCGGCCGGAGAGGCCGGCGGGATCACCCAGCACATCGGCGCCTACCAGGTCAAGCACGCCGGCCGCGCGATCACCTTCCTCGATACGCCGGGGCACGAGGCTTTCACGGCGATGCGCGCGCGCGGCGCCAAGGTCACCGACATCGCGGTGATCGTCGTCGCCGCCGACGATGGCGTCAAGCCGCAGACCGACGAGGCGATCGACCACGCCCGCGCCGCCGGTGTACCGATCGTCGTCGCCGTCAACAAGATCGACAAGGAGGGTGCGCAGCCCGAGCGCGTGCGCACCGAGATGACCCAGCGCGGCCTGCAGCCGGCGGAGTGGGGTGGGGAGGTCGAGTTTGTCGACGTCTCGGCAAAGACGCGTCAGGGCCTCGAGTCGCTGCTCGACACGATCCAGGTCGTCGCCGAGCTCGAGGAGCTGCGCGCCAACCCGAATACCGATGCGTCGGGTTTCGTCATCGAGTCGCGTCTCGACCCGGGCCGTGGACCCGTCGTGACGCTGCTCGTCCAGCGCGGCACGCTCCACGTCGGTGACTCGCTCGTCGCCGGCGCCAACTTCGGCCGCGTTCGCGCAATGACCGACTTCCTCGGCGCTCGCAAGGCCGCTGCGGAGCCCGGCGAGCCGGTCGAGGTGCTCGGCTTCGACGGCGTCCCCGAAGCCGGCGAGTTCGCCCGCGCCGTCGAGAACGAGCGGCGGGCGCGCCAGCTCGCCGGCGAGCGGGCCAACCGCCTCAAGACCGAGGCTCTCGCGCGCCGCTCCGGTCGCAAGGTGTCGCTCGAAGACGTCTTCCGACTCGCCCAGGAGGGCACTGTCAAGGAGCTCAACCTCGTGCTCAAGGGCGACGTCTCCGGCTCGGTCGAGGCGGTCGAGGACGAGATCGCGAAGCTGCCGCAGAGCGAGGTGGCAGTCAACATCATCCACCGCGGCGTCGGCGGCATCAACGAGTCGGACGTGATGCTGGCGGCCGCATCCGATGCGGTCATCCTCGCCTTCAACGTCCGTCCCGTCGGCGACGCCCGGGCGCTCGCCGAGCGCGAGGGTGTCGAGATTCGTGGCTACTCCGTCATCTACCGTGCGATCGACGAGTTGCGCGCGGCGATGCAGGGCATGCTCGAGCCCGAGGAGGTCGAGGAGACCGTCGGACAGGTCGAGATCCGCCAGACCTTTCGCGCCTCGCGCATCGGCACGATCGCCGGCTCGTTCGTCACCGAGGGCCACGTCACGCGCGGCGCCAGGGTCCGCGTCGTGCGCGACGGCACCGTGGTCCAGGAGACGACGATTGCGAGCCTGCGCCGCTTCAGCGAGGACGTCCGCGAGGTCTCGGCCGGGTTTGAATGCGGCATCGTCCTTCAGAACTTCCAGGACGTGAAGGAGGGTGACGCGCTCGAGGTATTCGAGACCCGCAAGGTCGAGCGCGCGCTCGCCTGAGGCCGTGCGCCATCCGCCCGCTTCCTGCACGCACCACCCACCGTCGTCCACTGGACCCGCGTGGACGTAGGCGTCTAGGATGCCTCCGAGTGGACGCATGCGCCGAGTGGACGAGGCCGTCCGGCAGGTGCTTGCAGACGCGATAGCGGAGGAGCTGAAAGATCCGCGTGTTGGGTTCGTGACCGTGACTGATGTGACGACAAGCCCAGACCTGAGCTTCGCCCGCGTCTACGTGAGCGTGCTCGGCGACGAGCAGGCGCGGGCTGCGTCGCTCGACGGATTGCGCCACGCTCACGGCTACCTGCAGGGCCGGATCGCCAGCGACCTGCGGCTGCGGCGCACGCCGACGCTCGAATTCCGCTACGACGACACGACCGACCGCGCGCTCCGCGTCGAGGACCTGCTCCGCGACGAGGGCCGGCAGCGATGAGCGAGCTCGCAGCGGTGGTGCGCGACGCGCGCAATGAGGTGCTCGGAGCGATCCGCTCCGGCGAGCGCTTCCTCCTCGTCACCCACGAGCACCCCGACGGCGACGCGCTCGGCTCGCTGATCGCGATGCAGGCGCTGCTCAGCGCGCTTGGCAAGGATTCGGTGATGGTGATCTCGCCCGAGGACTTCCCGCTGCCGCACGAGTACCGCTTCCTCTCGCTCGACGGCCTCGCGACCGCACCGCCCGCCGACCTGGCGCAGCGAACCGTGATCTTCCTCGACTGCGGGAATCTCGACCGCAACCCCCTCGCGGAGCTCTATGGCGCGGAGACGCTGGTCAACATCGACCACCATCACGACAACACGCGCTTCGGCACGATCAACTACGTGGTCGAGGACGCATCCTGCACGGCCGAGATCGTCTGGGACCTCCTGCACGCCGCCGGCGTCGAGCTCAGCACGGAGACCGCGGAGGCGCTCTATGTCGGCCTCGTGACCGACACCGGACGCTTCTCCTACGAGAGCACGACCGGTCGCTCGCACGCGATGGCGGCGGAGCTGATCGCGGCCGGCGTCGATGTCGGTGCGATGTACCGGCGGATCTATGAAGAGATCCCGGTGGCCAAGCTGGCCCTGCTCTGCCGCGCGCTCGGAAGCCTCCAGCTGTACGCGGACGGCCGTCTCGCGGTGGCTGTCCTGACCGCCGAGGACTTCACCGAGTCAGGCGCCGAGGACAGCCACAGCGAGGGTGTGATCGACCATCTCCGCGCGCTGAGCGGGGTCAAGGTGGCGATGCTGATCCGCGAGCTCTCGAGCGCCAACGCCGGCACACGGCACAAGGTCTCGCTCCGTGCGACCGACAACGACATCGACGTGTCGGTGATCGCCCGCATGCATGGTGGCGGCGGCCATCGCCGCGCCGCCGGCTTCACGACGGACCTCCCGATCGGCGAGCTGATCGACGCGATCCGCGCGCAAGTGTGACCGCGGGGATCCTCCTCGCCGACAAACCACCCGGGATCACCTCGCACGACGTCGTCGCGCGAGCCCGCCACGCCCTCGGCACGCGCCGTGTCGGTCACGCCGGGACGCTCGATCCGTTCGCGACAGGCCTCCTGATCCTGCTCGTCGGCCCAGCGACGCGCTTGCAGCGCTTCTTCATGGCCCTACCCAAGACCTACGAGGTGACTGTCCAGCTGGGGG
>JBEKBL010000098.1:0-7062 GCA_050015415.1 Solirubrobacteraceae bacterium | reverse complement strand
GGAACTACGTGCCTGAAATTTTCGTACTGACTAGCGCAAGCGATCCAGCCTTCAGCGTCCAGGCGCGTTTGCGGTCGAGCCCCGCGCGACCATCTCCGGCTCGAAGAAGAGCTCGTCCGCGGAGACCGGCGAGCCCTCGATCTGCCCGACGAGCATCTCGACGGCGGCGCGGCCGATCGCCTCCAGCGGCTGGCGCACGGTCGTCAGCGGCGGACTGGTGCAGCTCATCAGCGCCGAGTCGTCGTAGCCGACCACCGAGAGGTCGGCGGGCACCGAGAGGTTCGCGCGGCGGGCGGCGCGGATCGCGCCAAGCGCCAACGGGTCGCTCGCGCAGATGATTCCCGTAGCGCCGCGCTCGATCAGGCGCGCGGCCGCGGCGTGTCCGCCCTCAAGCGAGAACCGCGTCCGCTCGACGAGCTCTGACGGCGTCTCCGTCTTCGCCACCCGCTCGAACGCCGCGAGCTTGCGCAGCGAGGGCACGTGGTCGGGCGGGCCCAGGATGAGGCCGATCCGCTCGTGACCGAGGTCAGCCAGATGCGAGTAGGCCTGCTCCATGGCGACGGCGTCATCGGTCGAGACGCGCGGGAAGTCGAGGTGCTCGGCGGCGGCGTTCACGAGCACGACTGGCAGGCGCAGCTTCAGCAGGCGCTCGTAGTGGTCGTGGGGCGCGTCGGCCTCCGCGTACTGGCCGCCGGCGAAGATCATTCCCGAGACCTGGCGCTCGAGGAGCATCTCGACATACTCGGCCTCCGACATGCTCCCCGTGCGCGTGCAGAGCACGGCGTTGAAGCCACGCTGGGCGAGCGCCCCCCCCACCACCTCGGCGAGCGCCGGGAAGACCGGGTTCTGGAGCTCCGGCACGATCAACCCGACCATGCGGGCGCGCCGGACGCGCAGGTGCGTCGGGCGCTCGTAGCCGATGACGTCTAGCGCCGTCAGGACGGCGGCGCGCGTCGCCTCAGAGATCCCGGGGCGGCCGTTCAGGACACGGCTGACCGTCGCCTCGCTGACCCCGGCCTGCTTTGCGACGTCAGCAAGTTTGCGAGCCACGGCGCAATTCTATGACAATTCTCGCAACTTTCTGCAAGCGCCTTGCAGGATCAAGCGAGCAGTTGCCGGCTGAGCCGCCGTGTGGCAAGCGCGAGCCCGAACGACCCAACGGCAACCAGGTAGAGCACGGCGACGGCTATACCCCAGTGGAAAATGCCGAGCGCCGGTTCGCGCAGGAGCTGAATGCTCTGGTATAGCGGCAGGATCTCGACGACCGGCCGCGCCCATCCCGGGTACACGGAGAGCGGATAGAAGGTCGTCGCGAACAGGAACATCGGCAGCATCACGAGCTGGATCAGCTGGAAGTCCGAGAAGTCGCGGAGGTAGGTCGTCACGGCGAGCCCGGCACCCCCGAACGCGTAGCCGACGAGCAATGCGGCGGGGATCGTGAGCAGGATGCCAGGCGAGACGACGAGGCCGAGCGCGAGCATCACCAGCACGAACCCAATGGACGGGAGCAGGCTGCTCAAGACGGCGCTCACGACTTCGCCGAGCGCGATGTCGGCGATCGAGAGCGGCGTCGGCACGATCGCGTCGTAGGTGCGGTCCGTCTTCATCCGGGTGAAGACGACGAAGGTCATCTGGTTGAAGGCGGCGTTCATCGCGGTCGTTGCCAGGATCGCGGGCGCGACGAACGCGGCGTAGCCCACGTCGACGCCGGGCAACTTGCCGACGAGCCTCCCGACGCCGAAGCCGATCGAGACCAGGTAGAGGACCGGCTCGAGCAGGCTCGCGAGTACCGGCGAGAGCGAGCGGCGGTAGATGCGCGCGTTTCGCTCGACGAGGCTTCCGGTGCGCCGGATCGTCCAACCGCTGGCGATCATGCGTGCAGACGCCGGCGGTAGGTGATGCGCGCGACGACGATGCCAGCCACAACAAGGGCAAGGAGATAGCCGACCCGCGCCGCGACGGTCGACGCGGACGCGGTGCCCAGGGTCAGCGAGCGGCAGAGGGCGACGCCCTGAGAGAGCGGCAGTGCGGATGCGACGAGCCGAACTCCACTCGGCAGCTGGGACAGCGCAAAGAACGTGCCAGAGAACAGGTACATGGGCATCAGCACGAAGCGGTAGAGGGTCTGGGTATTGCGGATCGAGCGCACACCGACCGCCCACGCCGCAGCCGGAGCACCGAAGGCGAGGCCCGTGAGCAAGGCGGCCGGTAGCGCTGCGAGCACCCACCAACCGGCGCCGACGCCGAAAAGCGCCATCACTGCGACGAACACCGCGCTCGAGCTCAGCACTCGGAAGGTGATGAAGAGCAGGTGGCCGGCCATGATCTCGCTTGGCTCCAGCGGCGTCGTCACCGCGGTTCGGTAGGCGCCGAGCGAACTCGCCGCACCCGCCACGCGGCCGCCGCCCTCGATGAAGCCGGTCTGCATCGCGGACGCCGCCAGCAGCCCCGGCGCGAAGAACGCGGTGTAGGAGACGCCGCCGAGGGTCGTCGAATGGCCGTGGTCGACGAGGTGACCGAGGCCGACGCCGATCCCGAGCAGGAAAAGCACCGGGTTCGCGACGCTGATCACGATCGTGCCGCGCCAGGTGCGGGTGTAGACCGTCAGCCAGTAGCGGAAGGCGTACCAGGCTCGCATCAGGTCAATCGATGAGCGATCGGCCAGTGAGCTTCAGGAAGACGTCCTCAAGCGTCGCACGCCGCACGAGCGCGGTGATCGGGGCGAGCGACATCTCGTGCACGGCGCCGAGGACCGCCTCGCCATCGTCGGCGTACACAACGACACGGTCCGGGAGCAACTCGATCCGCTCCCCAAGCTCGGCCGCACGCAGGCGCGTCGCAACCTCTGTATGGGCATCAGCAGCGAAGCGCAGTTCGATGACCTCACGCGTCGCGTGCGCGTCGATCAGCTCACGCGGCGAACCCTCCGCCACGATCTTGCCGCCATCCATCACCGCCAGCCGGTCGCAAAGCTGCTCCGCCTCGTCCATGTAGTGGGTGGTGACGACAAGCGTGACGCCGTCGCGCTTGAGGCGGTAGAGCCGGTCCCAGAGCGCGTGGCGCGCCTGCGGGTCGAGGCCGGTCGTGGGTTCGTCGAGCAGCAGGATCTCGGGTTGATTGATCAGCGAACGCGCAATCGTGAGCCGGCGGCGCATGCCCCCGGAGAGTGTCTCGACCTGGGCGTCTGCCTTCTCCTCGAGCTGAGCGAACACGAGCAGGCCGGTGATGCGATCGCGGATGACGTTCTTCGCGAGTCCGAAGTAGCGGCCGTAGACGAAGAGGTTCTCGCGAACGGTCAGCTCACGGTCAAGGCAGTCGTCCTGCGGAACCACGCCGATCCGCGCTCGGATCTCAGGCCCTTTCGCTGCGGGGTCCATGCCGAGTACGCGGAGCGTGCCGGCGCTGACAGGGGATGTGGCGCCGAGCATCCGCATCGTCGAGGACTTTCCGGCGCCGTTCGGGCCTAGGAAGCCGAACACCTCGCCGCGCCCGAACTCGAAGTCGATGCCGTCTACAGCGCGGAAGGGCGGCATGCCCTTCCGGGCGCGATATGTCTTCGTTAGGCCCCTCGCCTGGACCAGGAGCCTGTCGGACACCGCGCAAGCCTACCGAAAGGCGATCGCAGATCGCAACAACCGTACGAGATCACGCAACTTTGCGAGCGAGTACGATCGGCGATTGCGGAACGGACCCGACCTCGCTTGCTACTCGCTGATCGACGCCGACGATCTCAACTCGGCGCTGGCGCTAACTAGGGGATGCCGTGGCCTGGCGGACGCGACCGGCACTTCCGACCGCTCGCCGCCCGCGCTCAGCCGAGACTCGTCGTACGGCCAGTTCTAGGGCCACAACTGCCCGAACTCCCGGCAAATCGACGCAAACTACGGGAAATTGCCGTTTGCACCACGCGCGCCGATTGGCCCGATTTGCGCGCAATACGGGCGCTTTCGCGTCGACGAGCGCTCGCTTCACACGCGAGAGGTCGCTGGTTCGAAACCAGCCGTGCCCATGGGGAAGACCTGCAAATCGACCGTTTTTGGGCCGAGAATGTCGCTTCCATTGAACGCGAGCGCTCTCGCCGGGACGTTGTCACGTGATGGACCCATACGCAGCGGTCACGTGATCGATGCAACGCAGAGGCTCCGAGTCACGCGAACGGGGTCACGGATCGACGCGCGTGCGGCGTGACTGCTTTGCTTGGAATGCGAAAGCGGCGTCGGCTTTTTGAGTCGACCGGTATGGCGGGAGTTGGACATGAGGCGTCACTGGCAGCTTGTCCTCGGCCTCTCACCACTCCATGGACCACGGCCCGGGGACTTGGTGGACCGGACGGACAGCGGCAAGTTTTGAGTCAGTGACTCGATCGGTCGCCGGGCGTTGGTCGTCGGGTGTATCTTTTGCGTGTCAGATGGAGTCCTGGCGTGAGCGTCGTAGGCTGGACGCTTCGAACCGCCCACTGTTACAAGGGCTGATGGCTCCTCTCGCCGGACAACTTCGACGCGAGAGGAGTTCTTCGAGGCCGTGCCGATTCTCCCGGACTGGGCTATCCAGGTCTTGCAGGTTGTCACGATCCTGTCGCTGGCGCCGCTCGTCAGCGGGCTGATCGCGCGCGCCGAGGCCGTTGTCCAGCAGCGTCGCGGGCCGCGGATCCTCCAGCCCTACTACGACATCGTCAAGCTGTTGCGTAAGGAGACGGTGCTGCCCGAGCCGGCCGGGCCTGTCTTCCGCGCCGCGCCCTACGTGAGCTTCGCCGCGCTCGCGACGATCCCGCTGCTGATCCCGGCGCTGACGACGTTCCCGCTGCCGCTCGGCTACATGGCCGACTTTCTCGGCGTTGGCCTGATCCTCGCGCTCGCGAGCTGGTCGGTGTCGCTTGCCGCGATCGACAGCGGCAGCCCGTACGCGCAGCTCGGCTCGAGTCGTCTGCGCTCGTTCGGCGCGTTCAACGAGCCGACTGTGATCTTCGTCACGTTCGTGCTCGCGCTGACGACGCACACCGACCTGCCTTACGCGTTCGGGCTTGCGATCCGCTCGAGCGCGGTGCAGGTGGTGCGCCCGAGTCACCTACTGATGATCGCCGCGTTCTTCATGCTGGTGTTGAACGAGACGGGGCGGATTCCGGTCGAGAACCACGGCGGGACACTCGAGTTCGGCCAGATCGAGGAGGCGCGCGTCTTTGAGCACTCCGGTCCCGGGCTCGCGTTCCTGCGCTGGGGCTCCGCCGTCAAGCAGCTGATCCTCTTCACGGTCCTGATGAATGTGCTCGTCGTGCCGTGGGGGCTCTCAGGCAATGGGCGTCTCGACGATGTCGCGCTCGCGATCGGTCTCCTGTTTGTGAAGGCGCTCGGTGTCGGCTGCGTCGTCGTCATCATCGAGTCGAGCTTTGCCAAGCTCCGTCTCTACAAGATCCCCGAGTTCACCGTCGCGAGCTTCCTGCTCGCGCTGCTCGCCGTCGTGATCTTCCTGTTCGAGCCGGCTTTCGGGAACGTCCACCTGAGCGTCTTCGGCGCTGCCGCGACGTGCACGGCCGTCGCCGTCCTGCTGCTCGAGCTGTACATGCTGCGCTCGCAGGAGGTCTGGGAACAGCTCCACCTCTATGCGCTCGCCTCGACGGTCGTCGCCGCGCTCGCGTTCATCACCGCCGCGACCGGCCACGGCTCCTCGTCGCTTTACGCGTTGGGTGCGGTGACGATCGGCTTGAAGGCGTTGCTCTTCCCGCGCGGGATCCGCTTCGTCCTGCGCCGTCTCGACGTCGAGCCGCGCGTTCCGTCGCTGATCGGCGTTCCGAGCGCGATCCTGATCGCCGTCGCGCTTGCCGCGCTCGCGTTCATCGTCCTGCGACCGATTCACATCGGCGCCGAGTCGCCGTTGCCGCTGTCGGCGTTGCCGCTTGCGGTCGGCGGGGTCCTCGTTGCGTTCCTGTTGATGGTGCTGCGCCCGCACGCGCCGTCGCAGCTGCTCGGATTCCTCGCGCTCGAGAACGCGATCTCCGTCGCGGCGCTCGTGATCGCGCCTGGCCTCCCGATCATCCTGGCTCTGCTGCTGCTGTTCGATGTGCTGATCGGGGTGCTCGTCTTCGTCGTGCTCGTCCAATACCTCGCGGTCGAGCGTACCCACGTCGGTACGGACGTGCTCGACCGGTTGCGCGGATGACCTGGGCGCTCTACGTGCTGCCCGTGCTGCCGCTGCTCGCGGCGCTCGGCACGTTGTTCGACGGCTGGCGGACCGGCCGCGCTGTCACGCTCGCCGGCGGCTTTGCGACGCTCGCGCTGACGATCGCGATCGGGATCGATGTCGAGCACGGTCGCGTCCTGGTGGCCGCCGGTGGCTGGCTTCGGATCGATTCGCTGAGCGCGGTCTTCCTGCTCGCGACTGGCCTTCTCTACGCAATGGCGGCGGCGTTCTCGATCGGATACCTCGGCGTCGAACGCGCCCGCGACGGCTTCGCCGGCTTCGTCAAGCGCTACTACGCGCTGCTCAACCTGTTCGCGCTCAGCATGCTGCTCGTCCCGCTCGCGAGCGACTTCGGCTCGTTGTGGGTCGCGGTCGAGCTGACGACGATCGTCTCCGCGCTGCTCGTCGCGATCGACCGGACAGACGCGGCGCTCGAGGCGGCGTGGAAATACGTCCTGATCGCCTCGAGCGGCCTCGGCATCGCACTTCTCGCAGTCGTGATCCTCTACGCGACGGGGACGCACGCCCTCGGCGGCGCCTACATCCCGCGCTTCGAGCGCCTGATCGCGCACGCGCACGGACTGTCCGGCGCCGCGGTGCAACTCTCGTTCGTCCTAGCGCTCGTCGGCTTCGGCACCAAGGTCGGCTTCGTCCCCGTCCACACATGGCTGCCCGACGCGCACAGCGAAGCGCCGGCGCCGGTCTCCGCGATGCTGTCAGGCTCGCTCCTGGCGGCTGCGCTCTACTCGATCCTGCGCTTCTTCCAGGTCGCTGCGGCGAGCGGCAACCGCGCGTTCGCCGAGCACGCACTGATCGTCTTCGGCGTCCTCTCACTCGTCGCCGCGAGCTTCTTCGTGCTGCGCCAATCCAACTACAAACGCCTCCTCG
>JBEKBL010000097.1:0-7080 GCA_050015415.1 Solirubrobacteraceae bacterium | reverse complement strand
GCAGCGGCGGAGGACCGTCGCGTGCGGCTGACTACGGACACGAAGCGCGCACCTCCGCGGATGGCACTGAGCCGACCGACTGGTGGCATTGGCGTACACGAACGAAGGAGCACCCGCCATGAAAGCCGCAGTCGTACATAGCTTCGACAAGCCGCTGGAGATCGACGACGTCCCCGTCCCGAAACCGGGTCCCGAGCAGGTGCTCGTCAAGATCGAGACGTGTGGCCTCTGTCACACCGACATTCACGCGGCTCGCGGCGAGTGGCCGATCAAGCCGTCGCCGCCGTTCATACCGGGCCATGAGGGCGTCGGCATCATTGAGCGCCTCGGCAGCGGCAGTAGCCACGGGCTCGAAGTCGGCATGCGCGTCGCGCTGCCATGGCTCGGCTATGCCTGCGGCGACTGCCGCTACTGCAACACTGGCTGGGAGACGCTCTGCCGCTCGCAGCTCGACATGGGCTACTCGATCAATGGCGGCTTCGCCGAGTACGCGGTCGGCTATGCGCGCCATGTCGTGCGCGTGCCGGACGGCGTCGATCCGGTCATCGCCTCGCCGCTGACCTGTGCCGGCGTCACCACTTACAAGGCCGTGAAGGTCTCGGGTGCCGACTCCTCGCAGCTTGTTGCCGTTTTCGGTGCCGGTGGCCTAGGTCACCTCGCGATCCAGTATGCGCGGATCACGGGAGCAAGCGTCGTCGCCGTCGACATCAACGATGAGCGCCTCGCGACCGCACGCACGGTCGGTGCCGAGCACACCGTCAACCCCTCGCAGGAGGATCCGGTGGCCGCGATCCAGCGCCTCGGTGGCGCTGACGTCGCGATTGCGACTGCGGTCAGCCCGCGGGCGTTCGAGCAGGCAATCGGCTCGCTTGCGCGTGGCGGCACGCTCGTCTGCGTCGGGCTGCCAGCCGAGAACGGGATGCAGGTGCCGATCTTCGAGACGGTTCTACAGGGCCTGACGATCCGCGGCTCGATCGTTGGTACGCATCACGACCTCGAGGAGGTCTTCGACCTCCAGCGCCGCGGCCTGACGACGGTCGAGTACGCCGAGATCGAGCTCGACAACGTCAACACGGCAATCGAGCAGGTGCTCGACGGCAGCGCTCCGGCGGCGCGTCTGGTCTTCCGCATGCAGCCCGCCTCCCCGGCGAGCCACAACGCCAAGGCCGTGCCGGTCCACGCGTGACAGCCAGATGCGCACGGCAAACGCCGAGCGCCTGCCGACCCGCCTTGCCTCCCACTCAAACCCGCTTCCAACACAACCTCGGAGACAACCATGAAGGCTCTCGTCTACCACGGCCCCGGTCAGCGGGGCTGGGACAAGGTCGATGACCCCACGATCATCGATCCAACCGACGCGATCGTCCGTATCGACACGACGACGATCTGCGGCACCGACCTGCACATCCTCAAGGGAGACGTGCCCGAGACGACTCCAGGCACGATCCTCGGCCACGAGGCAGTCGGAACGATCCTCGAGGTCGGCGCAAGCGTCACAACCGTCGCGGCCGGCGACCGAGTACTGCTTTCCTGCGTGAGCGCCTGCGGACGCTGTCGCTACTGCAAGGAAGGCCACTACGGACAATGCCTCGGCGGCGGCGGCTGGATCTTCGGCCACACGATCAACGGCGTTCAGGCCGAGTACGCGCGCGTCCCGTTCGCCGATAACTCGGTCTACAAGGTCCCCGATGAGCTCAGCAACGAACAGGTCCTGTTCCTCGCTGACATCCTGCCCACCTCCTACGAGGTCGGCGTCCTCAACGGCGCGGTGTCGCCCGGCGACACCGTCGCAATTGTCGGCGCCGGACCGATCGGTTTGGCTGCGATTCTCACCGCGAAGCTGTACACGCCGGGCCGCATCGTCGCGATCGATCTCGCCGACAGCCGCCTCGAAGGCGCGAAGCGCTTCGGCGCGGACACGACGATCAACAACTCGAGTGAAGACCCGATCGCGATGGTCATGGAGCTCACCGACGGCCTCGGCGCTGACGTCGCGTTCGAAGCCGTCGGCGTCCCGCAAACGTTCGAGCTCGCAACCGAGTTGGTCCGACCCGGCGGGCGCGTCGCCAACATCGGCGTCCACGGGAAGTCGGCGACGCTCCACCTCGAAACGCTGTGGATCCGCGACGTGACCATTACAACCGGCCTCGTCGACACGTTCAGCATCGCGCCGCTCATGCGGCTGATCGCGAGCGGTCGCCTCGACCCGTCGCTGTTCGCGACCCACCACTACGCGCTCGAAGACACGATGGCCGCCTACGACACGTTCGCCGATGCGGGCAACACGGGCGCGCTCAAGGTGGTCCTCCAGGGCAGCGAAGACGACACGCTTGCTAGCAAGGGCGCCGCTGTCCTCGCGACCGCCTGAGCGCTCGCCGGCAATCCGGCTCGGGCTTCGGCTCGAGCTGGATCCGTACGCGGCCGATCGATACAGGCGCTAACGCGAAGCTAACCGCGCTGAAGGTGAACATAAGCCTCGGGCTTGTTACGGTTCCAGACCCGTGTCGCTGGTCGACGATACTCGCCAGCGCGACGCGTCCGTGCCTTCCGTCACCCGGCCGCCGGCGCGGACGCTGCTCGACATACTGACCTTCACTGCGGATCAGCACGGGAACCGGGTCGCAGTCGATGCACCCGATGGGGTCCTGACCTACGCCGAGCTTCTCGCGGCCGGCGGGTCGATCGCCGATCGGCTTCGTGAGCAGGGCATTGGCAAGGGTGACCGCGTTGGGGTACGCCTTCCGAGCGGTACAGCCCAGCTGTACGTGGCGATCGTCGGAGTGCTCCTTGCCGGAGCTGCGTACGTGCCGGTCGACGCCGACGATCCGCGAGCGCGGGCGGCGGCGATCTGGGCGTCCGCGGGCGTACGCGAAGTGCTCGAGGACCCCTTTGACTTCGCGCCCGCGACCCGTGCCGGCGGCCCTATCGCCTGCGGCCTCGACGACGACGCCTGGGTGATCTTCACCTCGGGGTCGACCGGAGCACCAAAGGGCGTGGCGGTGAGTCACCGTGCCGCCGCCGCCTTCGTCGATGCGGAGGCTCGGCTGTGGACGATCGGCCCGCACGATCGCGTGCTCGCCGGGCTATCGGTCGCGTTCGATGCGAGCTGCGAGGAGATGTGGCTCGCATGGCGCCATGGGGCCGCGCTCGTGCCTGCTCCACGCGAGCTCGTGCGCGCGGGCGCAGAGTTCGGACCATGGATCGCCGAGCGCGGGATCACCGTGATCTCAACGGTGCCGACACTTGCGGCGATGTGGGACGAGGCGGCTCTCGCCGGAGTCCGGCTACTGATCTTCGGCGGCGAAGCTCCTCCGGCCGAGCTCGCCTGGCGCCTGGCCGCGCACCGCGAAGTCTGGAACACCTACGGTCCGACCGAGGCCACGGTCACCACAACAGCGGCCCGCATGCGCCCTGGCGAGCCCGTCACGATCGGTTGGCCGCTCGCCGGTTGGGAGGTGGCCGTCGTCAATGACGCGGGCGAGCCGGTTGCCCTCGGCGACGCAGGCGAGATGGTGATCGCTGGCGTCGGTCTCGCTCGCTATCTCGACCCCGAGCTCGACGCGGAGCGCTACGGCGGACTGCCCGCCCTCGGCTGGGCGCGTGCCTACCGCTCCGGCGACATCGTCCGCGAGGCGCCCGACGGCTTCCAGTTCGTGGGTCGGCGAGATGATCAGGTAAAGATTGGCGGCCGGCGCGTCGAGCTCGGCGAAATTGAGGCGCAACTGAACGCTGTTGCGGGGGTGTGCGGGGCCAGCGCCGCACTCCAGACCACAGCGGCGGGAAACAAGATCCTCGTGGGCTACGTCGTCGGCGAAGTGGTAGCCGACGCTGTTCGGGCGCAGGTTGCTGAGCAGCTGCCCGATGGCCTCGTGCCGCTGGTCGTTGTGCTCGACCGGCTGCCGATGACGACGGCAGGCAAGGTCGATCGCCGCGCGCTCCCGTGGCCGCCGCCCGGCGCAGCAGAGGCGAGCCGCAGCTCGCTCGGAGCCACGGCTGCGTGGCTCGCCGAGCGCTGGGCTGAGCAGCTCGGGCCGGCGGTGAGGACTGCTGACAGCGACTTCTTCGCGATGGGTGGAACCTCGTTACTCGCGGCGAAGCTGGTGTCGGTGCTGCGTGAGCGTTTTCCATCGGCCGCCGTTGCCGACGTCTATGCCCACCGCCGGCTTGGAGCGCTTGCGGCGCGCCTCGATCAGCTCGGCGAGGCGCGCGGCGCGGGGGCGCAAGAACTCGCTCGCCGGCCACTGCGCTTCGCCGCGCTGCAGCTCGTCGGTGTGTTCTTCCTCGTGGCGATCGCGTCGAGCCAGTGGATAATCGCCGCGCTCGTCTACGGAGACCTGGTCCGCGGGCCGTTGCCGCACGTGGACTGGGCCTGGCTGATCGCCGGCTGGCTGGCGCTCTCAAGCCCGCTCGGGCGCACCGGGCTCGTGCTGCTCGCCAAATTCGTGCTGCTCCCCGACCTGCGACCCGGCCGCTACTCGCGTTACTCGTGGTTCGCCTGTCGCATGTGGTTCGTGCAGCGACTGGCCGAGGTCTGCCGGCTCGGCCGCGTCGCCGGGACGCCATGGGCGAGCCGCTACGCGCGGCTCGTCGGTGCCGGAGTGGGCTCGGGCGCCCATTTGCGCAGCGTCCCCCCACCCACCTCGCTCGTGCAGATCGGTGCTGGAGCGACGCTCGAACGCGATGTCGACATGCACGGCTGGTGGATCGACGGTCAGGAGCTCGTGCTCGATGAGGTGCGGGTTGGCGCTGGCGCAAGCGTGGGCGCCCACAGCGTGTTGATGGGCGGCGCCGTCGTCGGCGAGCGAGCCGAAATCGAGCCGGGGAGTGTGGTCTCAGGGACGGTCCCAGCCGGCGAGCGGTGGAGTGGCAGGCCGGCGCGCTGCATCGGCTCGGCCGGTGAGGGCTGGCCGACGGCCTCGCTTCCGAGCGAGTCCCGCGCGAAGCTCTGGCGGCGAATGTTCGCCGTGAGCTTTGCCGCTGAAGGGTTGCTTGCGCTGCTCGCCTTCGTCCCCGCGTACCTCGTTCTCCACCTGTTCGATGCGCCGACTCCGACGCTGCACGGCGCGATCATCGTGCCGCTGGCTGAGGCGGCGACGATAACGATCCTCTCGACGGTGACTTTTGCCGTGCTCGTCGCGCTCACGCTTCGCCTCGTTTGGCGGCTCGTAACGCCGGGCTGGCACCGCGATGGAGGGTCGCTGGCTTGGGCGTTGTGGTTCAGCGAAGATCTCAAGCAGGGCGCCGACCAGGTGCTGTTCCCGATCTTCGAATCGCTCTACGCCGGCCCCTGGTTACGCCTGATGGGCATCGCCGTCGGGCGGCGGACGGAGCTCTCGACGATGCATGGACTGAATCGCCTCGTCTCGTTCGGCGAGCTTGACCACGCCACCGACGACGTCGCGTTCTGCGGCGTACGCGCGCGCGCAGGTTGGTTGCGCGTCGAGCCGATCGTGGTTGGCAGCCGCACGTTCCTTGGCAACACGTCGGTGCTGCTGGACGGGACGCGGATCGGCGACGACGGTCTCGTCGGCGTCCTCACGGTCGCGCCGCGTTGCGCGGGCGACGGGACCTCGTGGTTCGGTGCGCCCGCACTCGAGCTCCCGCGCGTGCGCGAGCGCACTGATCCGGCCCGCACGACGACCCCACCGCGCTGGCTGATCGTTGCCCGCGGGACCATGGAGCTCGTGCGGATCGTGTTGCCGAACGCGGTCTCGCTGCTGATCGCGATCTACGTGCTGCTGTCGCTCGACGCGATCGGGACGCACTACGGAATCGCAGCGATGGTCGCGTCCGGACCGCTCGTCCTGCTCGGCGGGGCGCTCGCCGCAGCCGCGTTTACCGTGCTCGGCAAGTGGGTCGTGATCGGCCGCTACCGGGCCGGCGAGCATCCTCTGTGGTCGTTCTTCGTTTGGCGCGATGAACTCGTCAACTCGATGGGCGAGCGTCTCGCCGGCGCCTGGCTGCTGCGGTTCGCGCTCGGCACGCCGGTGATGTCGCTCTACTTGCGCGCGCTGGGCAGCCGCGTCGGCCGCGGTGTCTGGGTCGAGACGCTGGCGATCACCGAGTACGACGTGACCGAGCTTGGTGAAAACTCAGCGGTCAATCGGGGCGCGATCCTCGAGACCCACCTCTTCCATGACCGCCTGCTACGGATCGGGCCGACAAACGTGGGCGCCGGCGCGACCCTCGGGCCGGGCGCGGCCGTCCTGCCCGACACCAAGATCGGCGCCGGCGCATGCATCGGTGCCCACGCGGTCGTGTTGCGCGGCGAGGAGCTCCCGCCGGGGACCCGCTGGCACGGCGCCCCCGTCGTGAGCATGTGAACGGCTCACGCGTGCAGAGCGTTCCCGGCGCGGCGTTCGAGGGAGAGAGCACTCCGCAGGTGCGGCTGCTCGACGCCCGTGTTGAAGCGGTCGACGAGTCCGGTCTCGCGGCGACCGCCCGAGCGTTGAGCCTTACAACCGGCTCGCGCTGCGTGTCACGCTCCTATCGCTTCCCACTCGCGCTCGTCGCCTGGCACGCGGCGTCCGTCGGCGTCGACATCGAGCGCATCACACCGTGGGACGACGCCTTCGCCGAATCGATTCACACGCCAAGCGAGCGGGCCGCAGGATGGCCGACCCGAGACCGCGACCGCCACCTCAGCTCGCTGTGGGCGAGCAAGGAGGCTCTAGCGAAAGCGCTCGGCGACGCACTGCAATACGACCCCCGACGCCTAGAAAGTCCGATCAGCTGGCCAAACGGGCGCTCCGACCCGTGGCGCGCGACGACGCTTGCCGCTGCTCCCGGCTATGTCGCGTGGCTGTGCTGGCGTCGCTGCGAGTGAGGCCGCGTTTGCTCCGGCTACCCAGCTGGGCGGGGTGTGGGCCATGTACACCCCGCGGTGTGCGATCGAGCCCTTGCAGCGTCGCGAGGCTTGCCCCAAGCTCCCCTCGGGAGAGGAAAAAGAGCGATGCGTGCAATTCAGATCGAGCGCTTCGGTGGACCGGAGGTACTCACCGAAGCCAACGTGCCGGAGCCGACCCCGACTCCGGGCAAGGTCCTGATCGACGTCACCGCGGCGGGCATCAACTACGCCGA
>JBEKBL010000096.1:0-7085 GCA_050015415.1 Solirubrobacteraceae bacterium | reverse complement strand
CGACCAGCCGAGTGCGCTGAGGACGATTGCGGTCGGCAGCACACCGCTGCTCCGCGGGAGCAGGCCGAGCGCAATGATCAGCAGCGGCAGCGCTGGCAGGACGATGAACACGTTCATCAGCAGCGACAGCGCCTCATCGGCGATGCCGCCGAGGAAGCCCGCGCTGACGCCGATGCCCACGGACAGAATCGACGCGATCGTTGCCACGATTACCCCCAGCTCGACTGTCCCGCGCAGCCCGTAGAGCAGCTGTGAGAGGACATCCCCGCCGTCGTAGGCGGTCCCCAGGAGGTGGTGCAAACTTGGCGCAAGGGCCTGGTTCGCGCCACTGATCGTGTCGTTCGGGTTCAGCGGCGCGAGCGTCGGTCCAAGGATCGCGAGCAGCACGAACAGCAGGAGAATGCCACCGCCGATCTTCGCCTTCGGCGGCATCCGGCGGAAGAAGTCGCCGCGCCGCGTGACGATCGCCGTGCTCTCGACCGGGGGACTGACTGCGATGGCCATCAGTAGGCCGCCCTTGTGCGTGTGCGCGGATCGGCGAGGACATAAACGACGTCTGCCAGCAGGCAGGCGAGGAGCACGGCGACCGAGAACGCGAGGAAGATCCCCTGCATCGTGGGGATGTCGTCGTTTTGGACCGCCGTGTACAGCTGGTAGCCCACGCCAGGATAGGAGAAGACGATCTCCGTCACGAGCGCGCCGGCGACGACAAAGCCGATCGCGAGGGCGAAGCCGGCGATGTTCGGCAGGATCGCGTTCCGCGCCGCGTAGGTAAACATGATTCGTCGCGGCGACAGCCCTTTCGCCGTCGCAGCCAGGACGTAGTCCTCGCCGATCGTCGTAATCATCACGTTGCGCATCTGCAGCATCCAGCCCGCCATCGACGTGACGATGATCGTCGCCGCCGGCAGGACCGAGTGGTCGAGCACGCTGCTGATGAACGTCCAGTTGAAGGCGGTCGGGATGCCGAGCCCTACGCCACCGTAGGGCGGAAACACGTGCCAGGTGTTCGAGAGCAGCTCCACCACCAGCAGCGCGAGAAAGAAGTACGGGGTCGCCTGCAGAAACGTCCAGGCTGGCAGGCTCTTGTCGAGCAGTCCGTTGCGTCGCCAGCCGGCGAGGATCCCCAACAGCGTTCCAAGCCCGAAGCTGACGATCGTAGCGGTGCCGACCAGTCCGATCGTCCACGGCAGCGTGTTGTTGAGCACGGAAATGACCTTGGTTGGGTATTCGAATGTCGAGGTCCCGAGGTTGCCGTGGGCCAAATGACCGAGGTAGACGAAGTACTGGTGCAGCAGGCTGCCCTGGTGGCCGACCCCGTACTGGATGTCGAGCGCCTTGATCACAGTCGGCGTGGCATCGGGGATGTGGGACAGCATCGCCTCGACCGCCGTACCCGGGAGCAGGTGCGGGAGCAGGAAGTTGATCGTCAGCGCCGACCACGCAGCGACCAGGTAGAACACCAGCCGGCGCATGATGAACCGCATGTGCTCCCTCTTCCTCCTCCGAGAATTGAAGCCGGCACTGGCGCGCAAATCACGATGCGCGTCGGAAAACCGTGTGTAAACGCTAACCTATCGTTTCTGGCCAGTCAAGTTGCATGTGGTGCGTTGGTTTTCGCACGGTAGCTGGCCTTTCCCAGCGCAGGCTGAACAAACCGGACACGCGCAGCGTGGCAAAAGCATGTAACGTTTCTGAATGATGCAGCCATGACCTCGCCAAAATTGACCGGCGCGCGAGACGGCAGACACACGATCCGAGAGATTGCCGCGTTCGCCGGCGTCTCGACCGCGACGGTCTCGCGCGTCGTCAACGGCAGCGGCCACGTCTCACCCGAGACGCGGCGCAACGTCGAGCGCGTGGTCCGCGAATACGGCTACAGCGCCAATCGCAGCGCGCGCGGCCTGTCGGCCGGCCGCACTGGGCTCGTCGGCGTGACCGTGCCGCTGATTCACCCCGCCTACTTCTCAGTCATCATCGCCGGCGTCACCGAAGCGCTCTACGAGCAGGACATGCGGATCGTCCTCTGTCCAACGCTCCACGAGCACGACCGCGAGGTTTCGCTGCTCGAGCGGCTGATGCACGGCACCACCGACTGTGCGCTGCTCGTGCTGCCCGAGGAGTCGAGCAGCGAGCTGCGCACGCTGATGCGCCACGGCTTCCGCTTCGTTGTCGTTGACCCGCGGATGCGGATCGACGAGCTGGTCCCGACGGTTTCGGCCGCGCACTCCGCCGGCGCCAACCAGGCGACCACGCACCTGCTCGAGCTCGGTCACCGGCGGATCGCTGCGATCACCGGACCAGCGGGCTGGATGGCGACCGATGAGCGCCTGCGTGGACACCGCGCCGCGCTCGCCGACGCGGGCGTCATACCCAACCCGTCGCTCGTCGTGGAGTCCAACTTCGAGGTCGACGGGGGGCGAGCCGCTGCGGCGCAGCTGCTCGATCTCGCCGAGCCGCCGAGCGCGATCTTCGCCTTCAACGATCAGCTCGCGATCGGCGCGATGCAGGCGGCGCTGGAGCGCGGTATGCGCGTGCCCGAAGAGCTCTCGATCGTTGGTTTTGACGACACGGCCGAGGCCGAGATCGTGACGCCGCGCCTGACGACCGTTCACCAGCCGCTCGCCGAGATCGGGCGGATGGGAGTGAGCCTGCTGACTCGCCTGCTCGAGAACCAGCGCCTCGAGGCGCTTCACGTCGAGCTCCAGACGAAGCTCGTCAAGCGCGGATCGACCGCGCCGCCACGACCCTCAGGCCGTCACAGCGTCTAGGTCGACCCGGACGCCCCGGTCGCGCCGGAGGTGCCGCTCGTGCCGCTGGCGCCCGTCTTGCCCGACGATCCGCTCGCGCCGCTGGTGCCGCTCGCGCCGGTGGCGCCCGGCGCCGGCGGCGCGTATGCGAGCACCGTGGTGTAGGTGATCTGGCGCGTGGCCGGGGTGGAGGGGATCGTCATTACCAGGCTGTGGAGGTTTGCTGCGTAGGCCGAGCTCGCGGTAGTCGACGTCGAGATGTGCACGTGGACGTTCAGCAGGTAGGCCTGGATCGAGCCATCCGGCTCGTCGATCGTGACCCCCTGACGCGAGCGGGCAAGCCGCGCGCCGGCTTCATACCAGACCTGCAGCGCATACGCCGAGTGCGGCTCGGTGGTGAATGACAGCATCACGCCCTCGCCGTCAGCCGTCGGGGAGAACGTCCACTGCGTGCCCGGATCGACACTGTCAGGGCCGGCGCTCCAGCGACCGAAGATCGTGACGACGCCGCTGCTCGAGGCGCTGATTCTCCGGCCCACGGGATAGAACCTTGTTCGGCCCGAGAGCATCGCAAGGCCTCCGACATCGGCGTTTCGGGTCAGCGGGCGCTGCGGCAGGACCGATCGCCAGCCGGTCGCCGTATCGAGCTCGGCTGCGACGAGACCGAAGCCGTAGCGGGCGTCGCCGGGGTTGCTGTTGACCGCGTGCACCGCATACCAGAGGCCACCTTGGGTGACCGCCGCGAACTGGGTGTGCGAGCGATCGATGAATGCGCCGTCACTCTCGCTCGGCAACGGCTGCTCCGCCGCGCTCTGCGCGCCCTGCAGCTGGGTCGCTGCGTCGTCGAGCGCCCACAGCGCCAGTCCGTCGTACTCGACCGTGTTCGCGTAGTGGTCGATCCCGTTGTAGTTCGTCGGCAGGTTCTCGCCGACGAAACGCGGAACCAGCGGAAAGCCCCAGCCGTCGGTCGGATAGAGCGCCTCGAGTCGCCCCAGCTCGACGCCCGCGGCGCTCAGGAAGCGCCCGCGCCAGATCGGGTCTGTGAACAGCTCGGCCGCGGTAGCGAGCGCGTCGATCGTCACCGCGACGCTCCACACCTGCGCCTGCCCGCGCCCGATGTAGGTGTCGTCCCCGTCCGGCGCCATCAGACCGACCAGCGCCTCGGCGGTGCGAGTGAAGGCCTCACGGGCCGCCGGCGGTGTGCGCACGCCGAGCAGCAGGATCGCCTTGCCGAGCATCAGCGTTGACAGCACGTGGTACGCGAGCGGGTTCTCGGTCGGGTCGCTGAGGATGCCGGCGCCGGAGAACGCCGGGTCGCCGACTCGGTAGTCACCCATCCCGGCGTGCCCCACCGCCTGGTGTAGCCAGGCGAGCGTCTGGTCGCGAACACCCCGAGGGTTGCCCAACAGGGCATCCGATCGGTAGCCACGCAGGCCGGTCTGTTGCAGCGCGATCTCGGCGACCGCCGAAACCAGCTTCAGGTTGTTGTAGCAGTGGGGACTCGCGTAACAGAGGCCCTGTTTTGAGATCGGCGGGCCATGCCGGCGCAGGAACCGCTGAAGGCGCGGCCGCGCCTTCAGCCACGAAGGGTTGCCGGCAAGGTGCGCCTCGTCGTAGGAGTAGGCGTCGCTCAGCGAGAGCAGCTCGAACCCCCCCTGGTCAGCGTGGGCGATCTCTGATAGCTCGGCCGACAGTCCGTCGTCAACCAACGCTTGTTTGCCCGAGTCGGCGCCTGCCGCGACGAGCGCCTCGCCGATCATCGAGACGCCGTAGTCGCCGACCACCCGGCCGTCCACGGGATCATCGAAACCTCCCCTGGCGTCCTCGTGTGTCGCCCACTCGCCGGCGGTGAAATCGGCAAGCTGCGAGACCTGCTTCGAAAGCGCGTTCGGATCGATCGAGCCGCCCGCCTGCGCAGGGTGCGCCGTGGCGCGCGGCTCTCCGGCCCCGGCACGGGGAACGATCGTCGCAATGGCGCCGCCGGCGAGGAGCGCCACCAGCACCGCCGCGGCACGCGCACGTGTGTTGCGCTGGTCCTGCACGTCGCCGAAGCCTCGCAGTGCGAGCGGCGGCGCGCGCCGGCTCACGCGGGCTCTCCCAGGGGAACGCTGCGAGGCTGACTCAGAACAGCACCGACGTGACGTGCGCAAAGACCCACCACGGCGGCTTGGCGTAGTAGCGCTGCGCCGTATAGGAGAACATCCAGGCGGCCGATAGCGCGCTGATCAGCATCACCGCGTAGGCGGTGATTCGCGGGTTGATTCGCAGTCGACGACCGCCCAGGCCCGCGAACAGCGGCACTGCGAGAACTAGAACCAGCGTGAAGTAGCGTCCGTGCATCCCGCTGATCTGCGAGGCGCCGACCGCCGTCCAGGTGATGTAGATCGCGATCACCGTCGCGAGGAAGTAGGTGACAAGCGTCCAGCTGATCCAGCCGCGGACGGTCCGCCCGACTCCGGGTCCCTCGTCGCTGGCGCACGCGAGCAGCACGAAGAGGACTAGCCAGGTGATGGCGAACCACTCCGGCAAACCCCACTCGCCGACCGTGCCCGCAACCTCGTCGAGCCTGAAGAGATGGCCGCCGATAGCCGTGTTCCAAAACAATGCGGGGATCTTCAGAAGGTGGCTCAGGAGGTAGTGCTCCTGTTTCGCCTGGCTGATGAACACGCGGTTCTTTGGTTGGTATACGACGTCGCGGTAAGGGACGAAGTAGGCGTTCGATGCGATGTCCCACCAGACCGCAGCGACCACCCCGGGGATCGCGATCGCGGCGACGCGTAAGCGGCGCCCGGCCCCGGTTCCGAGGACGCCGCTCAGAAGCGCAATCAACGCGACGAGCACGAGGACGAGCGGGAACTTGAGCAGGCCGATCAGCAGCCCCAGCAGACTGAGTAGAGCGATCTCGTACCTGCTCAGGGCGCTGCCCCGATCGGCCAGGTAGAGGACGTAGGCGGTGCTCAGCGCGACGATTCCGAGCGCCGCCGAGTCGGCGGAGATGACGGTCGCTTGCGAAAGCGCCGTCGGCACGAGCACGACGAGCGAGAAGAGCCACTTCCAGCGCGGAGTGATCGCGACTGCCGCGGTAACCACGATCGCCCATACGAACCCCGTGAAGAGACGCGCGGCGAAGATCGCACCGATCACGGGCTCGTTGACGTGGCGGGCGAACCAGAACACGATCGCCGCGGGTATGTAGTTGACCGGCGAGTACAGGGCCGTGTTCTCGAAATGCCCGAACGCCAGCTTCGATCCGAGGGTGGCGCTGAGGACGGGCGCGTAATCCGTTGCCTTGAAGTGAAGCGGCTTGCTCTTGTGATGGGAGACCGTGTAAAGGTGGTCGAGGACGTTCAGGAGCCCGAGGGACACCTCACCGCCGGCGCGTCGCTTCGGCACCAGCCGGCCGTTCAGGTTGCCGCGGCACGAAAAGAGGTGGTGATGCATGGTGCAGTCCACGACCTGCGGGAGCACGTGGCCGAGCGACACCTGATAGGCCCTGAGAATGTGCTCGGCCTCGTCCGGGCCGAACCCGATCGGCACGACGAGACCCATGTAGAGGGCCGAGAGGACGGCGATCCCGGCGGTCCACACGACCGCGCCCGATGGGCGAAACGAGCTACTCAAGTCCGAGATCGCGGAGGACGCTATCGAACGGCCGGTGGTGCCGCCCGCCGATCGAGTTCCGTCGTGGCCGGTGCGAGCGGCGTCGTCGACCCTCGTCGCGACCGGGACTCACGGCGGGCATGGCGACAGGTTAGGCCCGCGAGCGTCGGGCCGTTGCTGCCACCTACTGCCGCCTGAGGCTGTGCCAGACGGTCAGGACGCGACGGCGGCGATCTCATCGCCGCCGATTGGCTCGTCAAGCTGGAGTTCGAACCAGAAGGTGCTGCCCTCGCCGGGGCGGCTCGTTGCCCCCATCGTCCCGCCCATCAACGCTACGAGGTCGCGCGCGATCGCCAGCCCGAGCCCGCTGCCGCCGTAGCGCCGCGTCGTCGAGGCGTCGGCCTGTGTGAACGGCTCGAACATGTGGTCGAGGTTCGCCGGGTCGATCCCGATGCCGGTGTCGCTGACCTCGATTCGCAGGAGCGTGCCGCCTCCGATCGGCTTCTGCCCGTTGACCCGGACCGTCACCGCACCGTCGCTCGTGAACTTGACGGCATTGGTGACCAGGTTGCGCAGCACCTGTCGCAGTCGGCGGTCGTCGCCGCGGGCGCGCAACGGGATCTCCTCGCCGATCTGCAGCTCCAGCGCAACGCCCTTCGCCGACGCCTCGAGCTGGCCGACTGCGCACGCTTGCTCGATCGTCTCGCGGATCGTGAAGTCGCAGGCGTCGATCTC
>JBEKBL010000095.1:0-7087 GCA_050015415.1 Solirubrobacteraceae bacterium | reverse complement strand
CGGGCGGCCGACCGGGAACACGCCGAAGGCCTTGAGCGCGAGCGTCTTGCAGCGTGGCTGATCGAGCAGCGACGCATAGCACAGGACGCCGGCGCGCTCGCGGTGCGCCGAGCCGAGCTCGATGGCGAGCTGGCCGCCGAGCGGCGGGCGGTTGAGCGTCTCGAGCGCGAGCGTCTCTTGCGCGAGCGCCGCGGAGCGATGCTCGCCCGGCAAGCCGAGATCGACGCTCGCCTGGTGCCGCAGCTCGAGCGCTTCGAAGCGGCGCTCGAGCTGCTCGTGGGCGCGCTCGAGGAGCGCCTCGCCGCGCTCGAGGGCGAGCTCGCAGCGGACCGCGCCGACGGGGAGGCGCTCGCCGGCGAGTTGCGGGAGTACACCGGCGCGGAGGCCGCTCTGCAGGCGCAACTGCGCGAGCGCGGCGACGCGGTCACGACCGCCGAGGTTCAGGCCCAGCAGGCGCGCGACCAGGCAGCCGAGACCGATCTCGAGCTGGCGGGACTCGCCGCCCGCTTGGGCCTCGAAGCGCTGCCCGGTGAGGAGCCGCTGAGCGAGGCCGATCGCGAGGGACTGCTCGACCGCGTGGCGCGACTCGCGCGCCGCCGCGAGCAGCTCGGGCCGGTCAATCCGCTCGCCGCCGAGGAATATCGCGAGGCGCTCGAGCGGGCCGACGAGCTGGAAGCTCAGCGCAGCGATCTCGAGGCAGCGATCCGTGAGCTGACGCTCCTGATTCGCGACGCCGATCGCCAGATCAGCGAAAGCTTCCAGAGCACGTTCGAGGCGGCGGCACAGAACTTCGAGGATCTGATCGAGGATGTCTTTCCAGGAGGCCGGGGCCGGCTCCGCCTCGTGAGCGACGACAGCGCCCCACGCCCGGTGCTGGGCGGGCAGGACCCCACGGCCGGCGAGGAGGCGGCTGAACATGAGGCCGAGGTTGCGGAGGCGCTCGACGAGGGAGACGGTCCCAACGAGATGCTCGGGGTCGAGATCGAGGTCACACCAGCCGGCAAGTCGATGCGGCGCCTGTCGTTGCTCTCCGGCGGGGAGAAGTCGATGACCGCGATCGCTTTCCTCTTCGCGGTCTTCCTTGCACGACCGTGTCCCTTCTACATCCTCGACGAGGTGGAGGCTGCGCTCGACGACCTCAATATCGACCGCTTTCTGGCGCTGCTGCGCCGCTACAGCGGCCGCGCTCAGTTCATCGTCGTGACCCACCAGAAACGGACGATGGAGGCGGCCGACTGGCTCTATGGAGTGTCGATGGGGAGCGACGGCGTCTCCAAGGTCGTCTCGCGGCGGCTCGACGAGACTGGCCTGCGCGAGCTCGAGGAGGTCGGCGCCGCGAACGACGTCGCCGAGCTGACGGCCGCAGACGCGGCGTAGATGCCTGTGTCTGTGACCGTTTAGGCTCACGGGAGTGGCGCGCGACTGGGACGATCTCTTCCTGGTGGCGCGGGGTCGCCGGCGTGCGTCGGCCGCTGCCGACGATGTGGACGAGTCTGAGGGCGGTCGCGCCCGCGGGTTCGCGCGGTTGCGCGCGAGCCTCCGCGCGACGCGCCAGGCGCTCGGGACCGGCGTCGCTGCCAGCTTCTCGAAGACCCTGGCCGACCACGATTGGGAGACGCTCGAAGAGTCGCTTATCCTTGCCGACGTCGGCGCGCCGGCGGCTGCCGAGATCAGCAGGAGCCTCGAGGCGACGGTCCGCCGCGAGCGGCTCGACAGCGACGCGCTGCGCGCGAGGCTTGTCGAACTTCTGGCCGAGCAGGCCAGGGGCCGCGATCAGGATGGGCGGCCGCTCGAGGCAACGATCGACCTGCGACCCCAGCCGACTGTGGTGCTGATGGTCGGCGTCAACGGCACCGGGAAGACGACCACCCTCGGCAAGCTCGCCTGGCAGATCCAGCACCGCCTGGGTCTGCGCGTTCTGCTCGCTGCCGGCGACACGTTCCGCGCCGCGGCAACCGAGCAGCTCGAAGAGTGGGCGCAGCGGGCCGGATGCGAGATCGTCACTGGTGCGCCCGGCTCGGACCCCGGCGCGGTCGCATTCGAGGCAGTCGTCCGAGCGCGCTCCGAGGCCTTCGACGTCGTCCTCGTCGACACGGCCGGGCGGCTGCACAACCACGAGCCACTGATGGCCGAGTTGGCAAAGGTACGGCGCGTGCTTGCCGGCCAGCTCGACGGCGCTCCGCACGAGACGCTCCTCTCGCTCGATGCCACGACCGGTCAGAACGGGCTGCGTCAGGCGGAGGCGTTCGCTGCCGCGGTTGCGATCAACGGAATCGTCCTGACGAAGCTCGACGGCAGCGCGAAGGGCGGCATCGCACTCTCGATCGCGCGCGAGCTCCGCATTCCGGTCAAGCTGATCGGGATCGGCGAGCAGCTCGATGATCTGCGTCCGTTCGATGCCGTCGAGTACGCCGATGCCCTGATCGGCGCCGGCGGCGAATAAAGCCTGCTTCCAGCGGTGCGTCGGCCAGCTTGCCTGTGGCGCTGGCCGGGCCGCGAACCGCCGCCGGCGCAGCGTCATTTTGGGCGCTCGTCCGCGCCGCTTTGCGCCCGGAGCGGCCGCGCGCCATAATCGGTTCATGGGCTTATGGGTTTTGTGGGTTGTTGTAGCGGGAGCGTTCACGGTAGGGGAGGTACACACGAACGGCTTCTACCTCGCGCCGTTCGCCCTGGGCGCAGTGTTCGCCGCGGTGCTGAGCCTGGTCGGCGTGAGCGGAGGCGTCTCGGCGGTCGGCTTCCTCGCCGCCTCGCTGGCGATAATCCTGCTGCTGCGCCCGCTCGCAGTGCGCCACCGCAGACTTCCGCCGACGCTCCGCACCGGCGCGGCTGCTCTGGTCGGACAGCACGCATTGGTCGTGGAGCGGATCGCCAACCACGAGGGTCTTGGCACCGTGAAGATTGGCGGCGAGGTCTGGACTGCTCGCTCGCTTGACGAGGACCGCGAGATCGATGCCGGCGAGCAGGTCGAGGTCATCGAGATCAAGGGCGCCACTGCGCTCGTCCTCCCCTAATCCGCTAGCAAGGAGTCAGTGATGGTCGTAGTGATCGTCGTCGCCGTGCTCGTCATCGTGGCGCTGTTCGTTGCGTCACGGTCGATCCGCGTCATCCCGCAGGCAAGGGCCGGCGTGCTCGAGCGCCTTGGCCGCTACAGCCGAACGCTCGAGCCCGGGCTGAACATCGTCGTGCCGTTCGTCGAGCGCGTGCGCCCGCTGATCGACCTGCGCGAGCAGGTGGTGAACTTCAAGCCGCAGCCCGTGATCACGCAGGACAACGTCGTCGTCGCGATCGAGACGGTCCTCTACTTCACGATCAACGACCCGCGTGCCGCGACCTACGAGATCGCCAGCCCGCTGCAGGCGATCGAGCAGTTGACGGTCACCACGCTGCGCAACGTTATCGGCGGCATCACGCTCGAAGAGTCGCTGACGAGTCGCGAGAACGTCAACACACAGTTGCGCGGGGTACTGGACGAGGCGACCGGAAAATGGGGCATCCGCATCAACCGCGTCGAGATAAAGTCCGTCGATCCCCCGCCCGACATCAAGGCGGCGATGGAGAAGCAGATGCGTGCCGAGCGCGATCGCCGCGCCGCGATTCTGACCGCCGAGGGAACCAAGCAGGCGGCGATCCTCACCGCCGAGGGCGAAAAGCAATCTGCGGTGCTGAAGGCCGAGGGGGCCCGCTCCGCGGCGATCCTTCGGGCGGAGGGTGAAGCGAAGGCGATCGCGACCGTGTTCGCTGCGATTCACGAGGGCGACGTGGACCAGAAGCTGCTCAGCTACCAGTACCTGCAGATGTTGCCGCAACTCGCACAGGGCGAGGCCAACAAGGTGTTCGTCATCCCGTCCGAGTTCACGCAGGCATTCGCCGGTATCGGCGACGCCCTCGGCAAGAGCGCGACGACGCCGAAGCCGATCGACAAGTGACCCTACTCGCGAACCCTGCGGTCGAGGGGTACGTCGAGGCGCACACAACTCCACTGCCGCCTGAGCTCGCGGCCGTCGCACGCGAGACGGCGGAGACGCTGGGCTCGCCGCAAATGCTGAGCGGGACGGTCGTCGGCCGCCTGCTCGACATCCTCGTCCACGCGCTGCGAGCGCAGCTCGTGCTCGAGATCGGCACCTTCTCGGGTGTCAGCGCGATCGTGATGGCGGCGCAGCTGGCTCCCGGAGGGCGTCTGATCAGCTGTGAGGTGAACCCCGTGCACGCGGAGTTTGCACGGCGGCGAATCAGGGATGCGGGCTTTGCCGACCGCGTCGACGTTCGGCTCGGTCCGGCGCTCGACACGATCGACGAGGTCGAGGCACCAATCGATCTCGTTTTCATCGACGCCGACAAGGCGAGCTACCTCGACTACTACGAGGCGGTTTTGCCGAAGCTCGCCCGCTTCGGGTTGATTGTGGCCGACAACACGTTGCGCGAAGGGCGGATCGTCGACCCTCGGGAGGGCGACGCCGACACGGCCGCGATACTGCGCTTCAACGAGCGGGTGCGAAACGACGAGCGTGTCGTGGCGAGCCTGCTGAGCGTTCGCGATGGCGTGACAGTGATCCGCCGCAGCGCCTGAGCGTGTTCGAGGCGCTATCCGAGAAGCTGCAGGCGACGCTCGGCGGCTTGCGAAGCCGCGGCACGCTGAGCGAGGAGGACGTTACGCGGGCGATGCGCGAGATTCGCCTCGCGTTGCTCGAGGCCGACGTCAACCTCGAGGTCGTCAAGCAGTTCACCTCCGCGGTTCGCGCTCGCGCGGTCGGCGCAGACGTGCTCGGGCAGCTCAATCCCGGTCAGCAGGTGATCAAGATCGTCGACGAGGAGCTGACCGAGCTGCTCGGCGGCCCGGCCGCAGCGATCAGATTCGCCTCGCGACCGCCGACCGTGATCCTGATGGTCGGGCTCCAGGGCTCCGGCAAAACGACGGCCGCGGCGAAGCTCGCGCGCTACCTGCACGCCGAGCATCAGAGCTCCGTGGCGCTCGCGGCCTGCGACACGTATCGTCCGGCCGCAGTCGAGCAGCTCGTCACCGTCGGCACGAACGCCGGAGCGACCGTCTACGAGCAGGGCACCGAGCAAAGCCCGGTGGAGATCGCGACCTGGGCGCTCGAGCGCGCCCGCGCCGACGGCAAGGACGTGCTGATCGTCGATACCAGCGGCCGTCTGCACGTCGACGCCGAGCTGATGGCCGAGCTCGTGGAGATCCACGCGGCGACCGCTCCGACCGACGTGCTGCTGGTGCTCGACGCGATGACCGGTCAGGACGCTGTCAACGTCGCCGAGCAGTTCTCGGCCGCGCTGCCGCTCGACGGCACCGTGATGACGAAGCTCGACGGGGACGCGCGCGGCGGCGCCGCGCTCTCGGTCCGCGCCGTCAGTGGCAAGCCGATCCTGTTCGCCTCCACCGGCGAGAAGCTCGACCAGTTCGAGCGCTTCCACCCGGAGCGCATGGCGCAGCGCATCCTTGGCATGGGCGATGTCCTGACGCTGATCGAGAAAGCGGGCAAAGAGTTCGACGAGCGCGAGAGCGAACAGCTCGAAAAGCGCATCCGCGCGGGCGAGTTCGACCTCGACGACTTTCTCGGCCAGCTTCGCACGATGCGCCGTATGGGACCGCTCCAGGGGCTCCTGTCGATGATCCCCGGGGTCGGAGCACAGCTCAAGGGCATGAAGGTCGATGAGCGCGAGATCGACCGGATCGAGGCGATCATCCTCTCGATGACGGCCGAGGAGCGACGTCGTCCCGATCTGATCAAGGGCTCTCGTCGCCTGCGCATCGCCCGTGGCTCGGGCACCAACGTCCAAGCGGTCAACCACCTCGTCAAGCAGTTTGCGCAGGTTCGCAAGGTGATGCGCCAGGTTGGCCGCGGCAAGATGCCCGATCTGGGTGCGCTCGCACGCCAGCGGCGTTGAGCGTACGCGGACGGCTGCGCTTCCGATCGACGGTCCGGCGGTGGCTCCGCTACCCTGGATGGTCAGCAAATCCCAACGAAGGACGACATTGGCTGTACGACTGAGGCTCACCCGCATTGGCGCGCGCAAGGATCCGATCTGGCGGGTCGTCGTCGCCGACCAGCGCTCGCAGCGCGACGGCCGCGTGATCGAGACCGTCGGGCACTACAACCCGCAGACCAACCCGTCGGCGATAACGATCGACGAAGAGCGGGTGCGTCACTGGCTCGCGCAGGGAGCCCAGCCGACGCAGACCGTCCGCAAGCTGCTGCGTACGCAGGGCATCGCGGCCTAGCCACCGGCGCGATGGACCTCAGCGAGCTGCTCGCGTATCTGGCTGAGGGGCTCGTCGACGACCCGGAGTCCGTGACGGTAGATCGCTTCGAAGACCGCGGCGCCATCGTGCTCGAGCTCGCGGTCGCCACCGACGACTACGGCAAGGTGATCGGCCGCGGCGGTCGCACGGCGCAGTCGCTGCGGCGTGTGATCAGGGCCGCCGGTGCGACCCGCGGCCAGCGGGTCCTCGTCGACATCGTCGATTAGTGGGCCGGCGGTGCTCCTAGCCGGCCTGGTCGGTCGCGCCCACGGCCTTGATGGCAGCTTCTACGTGGCCCGGGCGAAGGTGGATCTGCTCGGCGTCGGTGCGCTGCTCACGCTCGGCGGTCACTCGACGAGGGTGGTGCGGCGGGCCGGGACTGACGCGCGACCGATCGTCCGTGTCGCGAGCTGCTGCGACCGCAGCGCCGCCGAGGCGCTTCGCGGTCAGGAGCTGATCGTCAGTGACGCCGATGCGCCGCCGCTCGGGCCGGACGAGTACAGCGCCGAAGACCTCGTCGGGGCGCGCGTCGTGGACGGTGTCGAGGAGCTCGGCGTGGTGCGTGCGCTGATCGCGCTGCCGTCGTGCGAGTGCCTGAGCGTGACCCGCGCTGCAGGTGGGGCCGATCTGCTCGTGCCCCTTGTGCGCGACGCGATCCGCTCGATCGACGTGCAGCTGCGGGTCATCGAGGTCAACCGGAGCTTTCTCGGCGCGTGAACCTCGACATCGTCACGCTGTTCCCCGAGGCGTTCGAGTGGTTTCGCACACAGCGCCACGTCGCCAACGTGCTGGCTTCCGGGAGCACACTGACGATGATCAATCCGCGTGATC
>JBEKBL010000094.1:0-7128 GCA_050015415.1 Solirubrobacteraceae bacterium | reverse complement strand
GCTCAGGTAGAGGTTGAGGTTACGGCTGACGATGTCAATGGCTCGACGACCGTCGCCTCGGCTCCGAGCCCGACCGTGCTTCTCGCCGCTTCGTCGCCAAGCGGCGCCGCCAACGGCAGCAACGCGTGCGCTGCAGCGCATCTCGCGGCGGAGATCGACGGCGGCGCCACGCAGAGCCGCTCGCTCGGGCAAGGGGCCACGGTCCACGGCGAGCTCGACTGCGGCGGGTCGCCCGTCTCAGGCGCGGTTCTCGAGCTGACGCTGGCGCCGGCGCGCGGAAGCTCGCCGACGAGCCAGGCGCAGATCGCGACTTCCGCCGACGGGTCGTTCGCCTACAGCGTCCCGCCCGGACCATCGCGCGACATAACGCTCACCTATGACGCCTACAGCGGCTCCGCCGCGCCGTCGGCCGTGGCCACACTGGCGCTGCTCGTGACGCCCACGGTGACGCTTCAGATCACGCCACGCGCCACCACCAACGGCCACACGATCAGCTTCGACGGACGCGTACTCGGCGGCTACATCGCCCGTGGCGGCCTGCCGCTTGAGATCGAGTACCGCGAGGGACGCCGGTGGATGATCTACACGGAGGTGCTCGCCAACGCCGCCACGGGTCGCTTCCACTGGCGCTACACCTTCGAGCGCACGACCGAGTCGATCACCTACAGCTTCCGCGTCGCGATCCCCGCGACCGGTGTCGCCGGCTATCCCTACCAGCCGGCCGTGAGTCCCGTTCGCTCAGTGCACGTGGACCCCTGACACGCGTGACGCGAGAATCAGCTGATAGACCACGCCCTCGCGGCCCTGCGAGCGACCTTTCAGGTTGCGAGCGGGACGCGCAGACGCACGATCGTTCCGCCACCGGGCGCCGCCGCGGCGGTCACGCTACCGGCGTGCCGCTCCACGACCTGACGGACGATCGCGAGCCCGAGGCCGCTGCCCGGCAGCGAGCGCGACCGCGCGCCGCGGAAGAACCGGTCGAAGATCAACGGCAGCTCGTCAGGGTCGATCCCCGGGCCGTGATCACGGATCGCGAGCTCGCCATCGCTCAGTCGTACCTCGATCGGCGCATCGGTGCCGGCGAACTTGACCGCGTTGTCGAGCAGGTTGTTGACTGCTCGGCCGAGACGGGACGGGACGGCGCTCACGACGGTTTCCTCGAGGACCACGTCGAACCGCGCCTGCGGCGAATGCAGCCGTGCCCGCTCGATCGACTCCCTCACGAGCAGGTCGAGGCGCACCTCCTCGAGTGGCTCAGTGATCTGCTCGTCGGCGCGCGCCAGCTCGATCAGGTCGCTGACGAGCTCTGAGAGCTCTTCGAGCTGTGTCACGACGTCGCTGATCAGTCTTCGGCGCGCCTCGGGCTCGAGCTCCTCCGATTGCTGCAGGAATTCGATGTTCGTGCGAAGGCTGGTGACCGGCGTACGCAGCTCGTGCGAGGCGTCGGCGACGAGCTGACGCTGCGAGCGTGCCGATTCGTCGAGCGCTCGCATCGTCCCGTCAAGCGCGCGCAGCATCGCGTTGAAGCTCCGGGCGAGGCTGCCGAGCTCGTCGCGCCGCGTCTCATCGATCCGCGCGGCAAGATCGTTGGTCGCGGCGACGTGCTCGGCTGCCGCCGTCAGCCGGCGCACGGGCGCGAGGGTCGTCCGTGCGACAAACCAGCCGAGCAGTGCGGCGAGCGCGATCCCGATCGCCGCGACGACGAGGAGCACCACGCGCAGGTGCGCCAGCGTCGCGTCCTGCTCGCTCAGCGAGCGATCGATCACGATCGCGACGCCCGGAGTGATCGCGCCCGCGAGAACCTCGTAGTCGGTGCCGCCGACGCGCGCCGTGTAGTCGAGCGTGCCCTTGCCGGAGCGTGCCAGCCGCTCGATCGCGGCGCTTGCGCGAACCTCCTGCGCGCCGCTGATCCCGTAGGCCGGCGTCACCTTCCCGCCGGCGCTGACCAGCTCAACGATGCCGGGCTCGCCGATTCGGTTCAGGCGCGGGCCGAGAAGCAGCTTGAGCCGTTGCGATCGTGTGAGCTTTGAGACTGCCCGGTGCGATCCGCGTGGTCCGCTCGCCGCCGGAAAGGGTCGCGTGAAGCGTCCCGCGACCCGGTCCTCATCGGATCGCAGGGAGATCGTCAGTGACTTCGCGACGGTCTGGTGAAGCTCCTGGCGCACGATCACGTAGCTCGCGAGCGCGGCCAGCAGGACCGCGACCGTCACGGCGAGCGCGGCGGACAGCGTCACGCGGCGCTCGAAGCTCATGGCGCGCGAAGGATGTAGCCGACGCCGCGAACCGTGTGCAGGACACGTGGTTCGCCGCCCTCCTCGGTCTTGCGACGCAGGTAGCCGATGTAGACCCCGAGCGTGTTCGACGCGGCGCCGAAGTCGTAGCCCCACACGTGCTCGAAGATCGCGGAGCGGCTCAGCACCTGGCGCGGGTGGCGCATGAACAGCTCCAGGAGCGAGAACTCGGTCCGGGTCAGCTCGAGCCGGCGCTCGCCTCGGTGGACCTCGTGCGCCAGGCCGTCGAGCGTGATGTCCTCGAAGCTCAGGGCGCGCTCGCTGCCTTCTTGGTCGCGGCGTCGCAACAGGGCACGGACCCGGGCGAGCAGCTCGCGCAGCGCAAACGGCTTGACGAGATAGTCGTCGGCGCCGGCGTCGAGACCCGCGACCCGGTCGTCGATTGCATCGCGCGCCGTCAACATCAGTACCGGGCTGCGGTCGCCGCTGGCGCGCAGGCGCCTACACACCTCGACACCCGATACGCCAGGCATCGTGACGTCAAGGACAACGGCGTCGAAACGCCGCTCGGCCAGCATGTCGAGTGCCGCCAAGCCATCGCCGGCAAGCTCGACGGTATAGCGCTCGAGCGTGAAGGCACGCAGGAGCGCTTGCTGCACAGCCGGCTCGTCGTCGACGACCAGGATCCGCGCTCGGTCGCTCATCGCCTCGATATCGCCTCTGCCGGTCTGTATGCCCGCGCGCCCCGACAGCCCGGCCCGCGCGGCAAATGGGCGGGTCCGGCCGGGGGTTGCCGGACCCAGAGGCGAGTGTTGCTTGCGTGGCTAAGCACGCGATAAGAACCAATGCAGGCAGGCCTAAGAAGCGCGCTCGTGTCGCGCGTCATGGCTGCGAGCGGGCCGGAGCACCCCAGAGATAGCCGAGCACGCAGACGAGCATGAAGCAGCCGACGAGCAGCAGTCGCGGGCCGCTGTCGTTGGCGAGCGAGCCGAGCAGCGACCCGGCGAGTCCGCCACCTAGACACGCTCCCCAAACGTTCGCTTGGCCTGCTGGTGCGAGGACCTGCCGGCGGTGGCGGACGGCCAGCGCCGCAGCGGCGAGGCAGACCAATACCGCGATCAGCACAGCGCCGGTGAAGAGCGCGGCCCAGGCTTCGTCGAGCCGCCGGCCGAGCGTCGCGAGGAGCGCGGAGAAGGAGTGCGCGTGCAGCACCTCGCGCGTGAAGTGCGCTCCCCCGCCGCTCGCAAGGTCGAGCAGGGCGACGATCCCAAGCGCAACGATCAGGGCGCCAGCGCCGAGGGCGAGGCGCCGCCAGCTGATCGCGCCGGGCGCCAGCAGCAGCGTCGCGACGACCGTCCCGCCACCGATTGTGAAGATCGCGCCGACGTTTGCGCCGAGCCTGCCCCACGCGACAATCAGCGTGAGCAGACCGCCGGCGAACGCGAACAGGGCGACTTCGCGCCGCCCGAGCGGCCGCTGAGGCATCGCCGCGGCAAGGCCGGCGAGCAGCACGACAAGCAGTACGGCGGCAAGCTCGTTGCCGACGCCGAAGAACCGTGAGCCCGCGATCGGGTTCGAGCCGAGCAGCGACAGCTCGATCAGCTGCGAGCCGCGCGCGAGGTCGACCGTGTAGAGGACGAGGGTCACCAGTGCCGGGACAGCGGCTGCGCGCGGCCAGGATAGTAGCCGGTCGCTTGCAGCCCCGAGCAGCAGCGCTCCGGCGACGACGATGGCGACCTCGGCTGCGGTGCTCGGCTCGAGAAGCGCTCCGACCAACGCCGTGCTCGGAGCCCAGAGCGCGGCCAGGCTGCCGAGGCGGAGGCACGCGTGCCAATCGCGCCGCGCGAGCGGCGCCGCCGCGATCAACGCGGCCCAGGCCGCCAGGAATGCGAGCAGCACTTCTGTGCGTCTCCCTGCGATCACGCGCAGCCGTCGCTCGAACGATGCGAGCCACGCGACGCTGCGGGGTGCACCGGTGGTGATTGCCTGGCCGGTGAACTCGAACGGGCCGCTGCGGCCCAGCCATCGAATGATCGTCGGCGCGAGATCCGCGGCGCTGACCAGTCCGTCGGTGCGAGTGGTCGGCGTCGTCAGGGCGCCAGGCGTGTCGGCCAGTCCGGCGGCGGCAAGCGCCAGCAGGAGTGGCTCCCGCTCGCTGGTCGGGGCGGTTGTTGGCGGCCGCTCAAGCACCAGGACGAGCTCGGTGCGACGACGCGCTGCGAGCAGGGCGCCGAGCTCGCGCTGAGCGAGGCCATCATCGGCCAGGTCCACGACCACCAGGCCGTGCGCAGCGAGGAGCCGCTCGACGCGGTCGAGCAGCGATCCGCTCGATCCGAGCGAGACCGCCGCCACGCGACCGTTGCGGCCGGCGGCGAGCAAAGCATCGACCCCCACTTGCCCGCCTGCCTGCGCGTAGGCGGCGCCGCCCGGGGTGCTCGAGGCCAGCAGGCCCGGCTCGATGCTCGCGTTGGCGCTCCGCGCGCGAGCGACGATCGCGCCCCAGTCGCTCACCGCGCCGTCGGCCGCGACGCTGACCGGCAGCGGCTCCTGCGGCGAATAGTCGATGCGCGGCACGCGCGTGCCCTGTGTGATGTCGAGCAGCGTCTGCTGCTCGTTGTAGCGAGCGATGCTCGCTGTCATCAGCGCGATCGACTCGAGCTGGGGATAGTGGCTGAAAGTCTCGAGCGAGCTGCTCGCCGTCCGCTCCGCGGTCAGTACGAGCAGCACGCGACGCGGAGCGACGGCTGCGGCCGGTGCGGCGACGATGGCGAGTGCAAGCGTGGCGAGCGCGACCGCGCGCGCCGTTCGGCTCACTGCGACGGGTTCACGTTCGGCTGGAGATCTCCGGGCGGATTGCTCTTGCTGTTTTTGCCGCCCTTTCCCTCGGCTGCCAGCTGCTTGAGCGAGACGCCTGGTGTGAACTGCGGCGGCGGGAACGCCGGCCACGCCGCGGTTGGCTTGCGATTGAACGTCGTCAGCTGTCTGACGCCGGCCATTGTCAGCTTCGGCGTCGCGCCGAGGACGTCAACAGCCATCGCGTCCGTGTAGACCTCGACCTCGTCGCCGTGATCGAAGACCACGGCAGGCACCCCATGGACACGCACATTGCGCTGCGCGCCGAGCGAGATGTTCGAGTGCGGGATGTACCAGACCGTCGTCACCTTCAGCGGCAGCGTGCAACCACCGAGCTTCAGGACGCTCTTGTGGATGCAGTTGCCGTAATACATCGTGACGCCGATCTCCGCGTTGTAGTCGCCGAGCCCGTCCGCCTCGGTGAGGGGGATCCCGTCAACGCTCCTGCCTGCCCAGTAGAGCGTGAACAGGTCAAAGGAGTGCGCGTAGGCGAGTTGTTTGGCCGAGATCGGCGGCGCCGGGCCGGTCGCGCAACCAGCCACGAGCCCGGCCGTGGCAGCTGCAGCCACGACCCTCACGACGCGTGTTCTCATCGGTCGATTATCGCCGTACGCGCGAGCGCTCGGCGCAAAGGTGCGCGCGTGCGTCAGGCGGCGATGCGGCGCCCGGACGGCTCCGCGGGCGTCGCTGGGTCAGCGCCACTCGCGAGCGCGCGCGCTCGAGCGCGGCGCGCCGCCGCGCGCTCGGTCGCGATCCGCGCGAGTCCCACGACCGTCAGTGCCAGGCATCCGATCAGCGCCAACGCAAACGGCACAAGCAGAACGCCAGCGACGATCCCGATCGTCGCATGCCCGTTGCTCGACGCCCAATCCCAGGCGCCCCAGCAGAGCGCCGTCAGTAGCGCTGTAACCCCCACAGCTCGGAGCGGCATTGCCCAAAGATCGTACAGCGCCTGGGCGACATAACGCGCGGCGAGACGGCGCTCAACGCCTGACGGTCGCGCGCACTGGGGGCTATCCTGTCGCGAGCGGCTTGCGGGCGAAGTGTTGTGGTTGCACAGAAGCCTTCCAAGCTTCTAGGGCGGGTTCGATTCCCGTCGCCCGCTTGAACGCACCACGGGGAGTGGCGCAGTCTGGTAGCGCACCCGGCTGGGGGCCGGGCGGTCGCAGGTTCAAATCCTGTCTCCCCGATAGAAGGAATATCCTGCAAATTACGGATTTTCTCGCCACTCGACCCGGGTCGACAAATACCCGTGATGTGGAGACTGTCGAGGAATTGCGCTTCGAGCCTCAAACGGCCTGACGTTCGGTCGCGTGACGATGCGCGTGGATTGCGGCATTCAGATGTTGGATGAGGTCTTTCGGATCGACGCCTTTCCGAAGGTAGGAGATCGCCCCCAGTTCCAGCAGGGCGATTACTCCGCTGCGCGTCTCATCGGCTGACGGGATCACGATCGCGGTCTCGGGCGGTGCGGCTCGAATCTCGCGAGTGGCGTGGATCGCGCCTCCGTTGGGCATGTTGACGTCGAGGATCGCGATGTCGGGTCGATTGCTCGTCGCTCTATTGCGCGCGGAGTGCAGCTTCGGTGAGCACGAGAGCTCTTTCGAGGTCTGACTGCCGCGCCGGTATGTCGGCGGCCTTGCCGCTCGCGACGGCTATGCCGAGCTGCTCGCAGCGTTGTCTCATCCGAGTTGCTCCGATGGTCGCGGAGGAGCCCTTCAGCGTATGCACGAGGCTCTTGACGGTCGCTGAGTCGCCCGCGGCTTCGGCTTCGGCAATCTCGAGCATGTACTGACGCGCGTTGCGAATGAACAGGTCTGCGAATCGTTTCCCGGCGGCGGGGTCGGCCTGCGAGACCAGTGTGAGCCGGGTCGCGTCGAGCAACGGCTCAAGGCGCTTGGTGTGCGCCGGGCCAACTCGTTTGCGCGGCGTGCGCGAGCGCGCTGCTATACGCGGCGGCTTGTCCACTGCACGTTGCAGGGCGGCGTCCAGCGCTGACGAGCTGAATGGCTTCGTGATGTAGTCGTCCATGCCCGCATCCAAG
>JBEKBL010000093.1:0-7170 GCA_050015415.1 Solirubrobacteraceae bacterium | reverse complement strand
TCGAGCGCTCGCTGGAGGCCATCGGGCGCGGATACCCGTGCTGCCATCAGACCACAACCCCCGACAGCGAATCGCGCAGCGAGGCGAATAGGCCGAGGCCGTCGGCCGATCCGGTCAACGCGTCGACCGCGTGCTCGGGGTGGGGCATCAGGCCGAAGACGTTGCCGCGTTCGTTGGTCACGCCGGCGATGTCGCGGAGCGAGCCGTTCGGGTTGTCGCCGGGCGCGTAGCGGAGGACGACCTGGCCGCGTGCCTCGAGGCGGTCGAGCTCGGCCGCCGGCGCGTAGTAGCGGCCCGTCGTGTGCTTGACGGGGATCGAAAGGCAGGCGTCGGGATCGAGCGAGCGCGTGAAAGGCGTGTCGGGGTTGACGAGCTCGAGCGACACTTGGCGGCAGACGAAGCGGAGGCTCGTGTTGGTGAGCAACGCACCGGGCAGGAGGCCGGCCTCGCAGCAGACCTGGAAGCCGTTACAGATGCCCATCACGTGACCGCCCTCGGCGGCGAAGTCGATCACCTCGGTCATGATCGGGGCAAAGCGCGCGATCGCCCCGGCGCGCAGGTAGTCGCCGTAGGAGAAGCCGCCGGGGATGACCACGGCGTCGACGCCCCGGAGGTCGTGGTCGGCGTGCCAGAGCGGCACGGCGTCGGCGATGCGGGCGCAGGCGAGCTGCGCATCGACTTCGTCACAGCTGCCGGGGAAGACGACGACGCCGAACTTCACGACGGGCTGTCGAGGATCTCGTAATCCTCGATGAGCGGGTTGGCGAGCAGGCGCTCGCACATCTGCGCCAGCGTTGCGGGGTCGCTGACCTCGAGCTCGATCAGCCGCCCGATCCGCACGTCGCGCACGCCGGCGAATCCGAGCGCCGCCAGCGCGCGTTCCGCTGCCGCCCCCTGCGGGTCGAGGATGCCGGCCTTTGGGCGAACGAGGACGCGGGCGTGCACTTGATCCCATGCTAGTGCCCGGGCAAGATGTGGCGCATGGGCCGCGAGCTGCTGGTGCGTGAGACGTGGGCGGCGCTGTCGCGGGATGACTTCGGTCCGCTCGAAGCCGTGCTCGCGCCGGGAGCGAAGTGGCGCGCCGTGGAGGACGGGCCTTGGAACTGCGAGAACCGCTCGCAGATCCTGCGCGTCATGCGCGAGAACCGCGCCGCCGGACTCGACGGCGAGGTCGAGCAGGTGCGCGACGTCGGCGATCGGGCGATCGTCGCGTTCAGGCCGTCGAGCGCGACGCCGGGACAGTGGCCGCTCGACAACGGCATCCGCTATGTCGTCCTGACCTTCGATGGCGAGGGCCGCGTCAGCGAGATGAAGGGCTGCGCCGACCGCGCGGCGGCGTTTGCCTATGCCGGGGCCGGCGCCCCGTAGAGCGTCCGCAGTCCGGGGCGCAGGCGCCGTCGCTCAGCGATAGGCATCCAAGCCGAGATGGATCGCGAGCGCCACCCCGCCACAGGCGATGAGGGCGCGCAGCGGACCCGGAGGCGCGTTGCGCACGATCACCGGGCCGAGGCGTCCGCCAACCAGAAAGCCGATCGCGAGCGGCACGATCGCCCACCAGCGGACCGGCCCAAACGCCACGAACGCCACCGCTGCCACCGCGTTGGCCAAGGCGGTCAGCAGGTTTTTCAGCGCATTGGCGCGCGCCAGCGATTCCTCGCTGACGCTGAGCAGCAGGGCGAGCAGCAGCACGCCTGCCGCCGCGCCGAAATAGCCGCCGTAGACCGCGATGAGAAACACGCCGCCGCCGAGCGCCCGCGTCGAGTGCCGCGCGCGCGCCGATTCCGGTGGGGCGGAGCTACGCGGGACGAGGATCGCGAGCGAGGCCCCGCCAATCAGCCACGGCACGATCCGAACGAACGCCCCGGAAGGCGTGGCCAGGAGCAGCAGTCCGCCGCAGATCCCGCCGGTGATCGCGATCGCGCCGAGACGCCGAGCAAGGGCGCGCTGACCCCTCAACTCCGCCATCGATCCGGACACGGAGCCGACGCCGCCGAACACGAGGGCCACCGTGTTCGACACGTTCGCGCTCAGCGGCGGCAGGCCAACCGCAAGGAGAGCCGGGTAGCTGACGAGCGACGCCAGGCCCGCCACGCTGCCGATCAGCCCGCCGGCGAAACCGGCGAGCACCAGCCAGCCCGCATCCCTCATTGGAGTTTCGAGCGCCGCGGCGCTCGGGCGCTACGCGCCACTCGCCTCGTCGCCGGTCTCGCCACTCGCGAGCCGCCGGCGCACGCTCTCGACCTCGGCGCGGGCCGCTTCGTCCGGGAGCAGGCTGACGTAGCTGATCACGCGTTCCTGGCGTTCCTGTGTGACGAACTCCCAGAACCAGCGGCGCACGATCTCGGCCCGCTTCTGCCAGTCGACGAGGAAGGCGATGTGGACCACCGCCCAGATCAACCAGGCACGGCGGCCGGCCAGCTGGAGCCCTCGCACGTCGGCGACCGCCCAGCTGCGGCCGACGATCGCCATGCTCCCCTTGTCGCGATAGTGGAAGGGATCGGGGGCGCTCTTGCCGTCGAGGCGCGAGGAGATGACCTTGGCGACGTAGGCGCCCTCCTGGAGCGCCGCCTGGGCGACGCCCGGAACGGCCTCGAGGGTGACCATGTCGCCGATCGCGAACACCTCGGGATGCCCAGGCAGAGTCAGGTCGGGAGCAACGGCGACACGCCCCGATCGGTCGACGGCTGCGCCGCTACCCTGCGCGAGCAGACGGGCGAGCGGCGCGGCCTCCACTCCGGCGGCCCAGAGCACGGTATGCGCTTCGATCCGATCAGCGCCGCCCGGCCCTTGGACGTCGATCCCGTGGGCGTCGACGTTGGTCGCGGTCGTCTCGAGGCGGATCTCGATGCCGAGGCGGCGCAGCTCGCCATCGGCCTTGCCGCGAAGCCGCTCGCGGAACGACGGCAGGACGTTCGGCGCCGCGTCGAGCAGCACGATCCGCGCGTCCTTGCTGCTGAACGAGCGGAAGTGGCCAGCGAGGGTGTGCCGCGAGAGGTATGCGATCTGGCCCGCGAGCTCGACCCCCGTCGGACCGGCTCCGACGATGACGAACGTCAGCCACGCCTCGCGCTCAGCGGCACTGCGGGCGGTCTCGGCGAGCTCGAACGCGCTGAGGATCCGGGTGCGGATTCGAAAGGCGTCGTCGAGCGACTTCATTCCGGGTGCGTCGCGCTCCCAATCGTCGTGCCCGAAGTAGGAGTCGCGGGCTCCGGCGGCGACAACCAGGATGTCGTAGGGCAAGGTCAGCTCGCCGCCCGCGACGGCCGTGACGGTTCTCGCCTCGAGGTCGACCGCCTCGACCTCAGCCAAAAGGACGCGGACGTTCTCGCGAGCGGCGAACAGGTCGCGCAGCGGAGGCGCGATCTGTCCGCCGGCGAGGATCCCTGTTCCGACCTGGTAGAGCAGCGGCTGGAAGAGGTGGTGGTTGACGCGGTCGATCAGCGTGATGTCGACATCGCGGCGTGCGAGCCGGCGCGCAACCTTGAGGCCGGCGAAGCCGCCGCCGATCACCACGACGCGGGGGCGGGTGGACGTGGCTACGGCGTGTGGGGCCGAGGTCGCCGTGGTCCTCAGATCATCGCAACGTCAGCGAACCGAACTCACGCCGGCGCGCGGCTGCGCTCGCGCCAGGCCTCGAGCGGCTCGCCGGTGATGCGAGCGTAGGCCTCGCGGTAGAGCGCCTGCGTGCGCTCGACCACATCGCCGGGAATCGGTGGCGCGGGCGGCGCCTTGTCCCAGCCGGAGGCGGCGGCCCAGTCGCGGACGTACTGCTTGTCGAAGCTCGGCTGTGGCCGGCCCGGCTCGAAGCCGTCGGCGGGCCAGAAGCGCGAAGAGTCGGGCGTCAGGACCTCGTCGGCCAGCGTCAGGGTGCCGTCCCCGTCGAGGCCGAACTCGAACTTCGTGTCGGCGAGGATGATGCCGCGGCCGCGGGCGTGCTCGGCGGCCTCAGAGTAGACGGCGATCGAGACGTCGCGGAGGCGCTCGGCGAGCGCTCGGTCGCCGTCGAGCACGGCAACCATCCCGTCGAGGTCGATGTTCTCGTCGTGGCCGACGTTGGCCTTTGTCGAGGGGGTGAAGATCGGCTCGGGCAGCTGCTCCGACTCGCGCAACCCCGCCGGCAGCTCGATTCCGCAGACCGCGCCGGTCCGTTGGTAGTCGCTCCAGCCGGAGCCCGTGATGTAGCCGCGGACGACGCACTCGATCGGCACCATTTCGAGGCGGCGAACGGCGAGCGCGCGGCCGCGCACCTCATCGGGCACACCGTCGCCGAAGGAGATCAGGTGGTTTGGGACGATCGCCTGCGTCAGCTCGAACCAGAACACGGAGATCCCGGTGAGCACCTCGCCCTTGCCGGGGATCGGTGTCGGGTGGACGACGTCATAGGTCGAGATCCGGTCGGAGGCGACCATCAGGATCTCCTCGCCGAGCTGGTACATCTCACGGACCTTGCCCGAGGCGATCAGGGGCAGGTCGGCTACGTCGCTCACGACGGCGCAGCTTAACGGGCTGCGCGCGTGTCGGTCTAGCCGAGCCCGTCGAGGCGCGCGATCAACTCCGGGACGTGCTGCGTGAAAGCGCCGTAATCGAAGATCGCGTCGGTGTCGAGCTTGCTGGTGCGCGGATCGGCCTCGATCAGCTCGCGCAGCTGCGCGTGCTCGGCGAAGGCGCGCTGCGCCAGCTCCTGCGTGATCCGGTAGGCGTCGTCGCGGCTCAGGCCGGAGTCGACAAGCGCCGACAGCACACGCCCGGAGAAGAGCGCGCCGTGCGTCAGCTCGAGGTTCTGGCGCATCCGCTCGGCGTCGACGACGAGGCCGCGGACGACGCGGATCGCGAGCTGCTGCATGTAGTCGAGGAGGATCGTCGAGTCGGGCAGGATGATCCGCTCGACGCCCGAGTGGGAGATGTCGCGCTCGTGCCAGAGCGCCACATTCTCGAGCGACGCGGTGGAGTTCGCGCGCAGCACGCGGGCGAGGCCCGTGATGCGCTCGCTGATGATCGGGTTGCGCTTGTGCGGCATCGTCGATGAGCCCTTCTGCTCGCCGGCCTTGAACGGCTCCTGGGCCTCGGCCACGTCGGTGCGCTGGAGGTGGCGGACCTCGGTCGCGAGGCGCTCCAGCCCGGCACCGGCGAGGGCGACCGCTCCGAGCAGCTCGGCGTGGCGGTCGCGCGCGACGACCTGCGTCGGGATCGGCTCGTGGTCCAGACCGAGGCGGGCAAGGACGCGAGCCTCGTAGGCGGGCGAGTGGCCCGCGTGCGTGCCGACCGCGCCCGAGATCGTGCCGACGCCGACGTCGGCAAAAGCCCGCTCGAGGCGCTCGACGTTGCGCTGCGCCTCGAACGCGAAGCCGGCCAGCTTCAAGCCGAAGGTCGTCGGTTCGGCGTGAATGCCGTGGGTGCGCCCGACGCAGAGCGTCTGCGCGTGCTCGCGTGCCCGCTCGCTGAGGGCGGCGACGAGCTCGCGCGCGCCCGCGACGATCAGCGCACCGGCGTCGCGGAGCTGCAGGGCAAGAGCCGTGTCGACCACGTCGGAGGAGGTCAGGCCGAAGTGAATCCAGCGCCCGGGCTCGCCGGCCGACGCCGCCAACACATCGACGAACGCCGCGACGTCGTGCTCGGTGAGCTGTTCGCGCTCGCGGACCGCCTCGACCGTGAACGTGGCGCTGCGAATCGCATCGAGCTCGGCCGCCGTCGGTCCCTCGAGCTCCTCGGCGGCTGCGACCTCGACCGCTCGCCAGCGCTCCATACGCGCCTCGTCGGTCCAGATCGCGCCCATCTCAGAGCGCGTGTAACGCGTGATCACGGAGCGATTATCGCTGCTGCCCGCTGAGGCGGGGGCTGGGAAAGGGGGAGCTAAGCGACAGCGGTCGGGCGGCCGCCATGGGCGCCGCCGGAGTCGATGATGCGGGCGGCGAGGATGCCGGCGTTGCGCGCGTTGTCCAGCCCGACGGCGGCAACCGGGACGCCGGGCGGCATCTGGATCACCGAGAGGATCGCGTCGAGGCCGCTCGCCGCCGACAGGCGGCTCGAGAGGGGCACGCCGATCACGGGCAGGTCGGTGTGCGCCGCGACGACGCCGGGGAGCGCGGCGGAGAGGCCGGCGCCGGCGATCAGGACGCGCAGGCCGCGAGCGCGGGCGCTGCGCGAATACTCGGCGACCTCGTCGGGCTGGCGATGGGCCGACAGCACCTGAACCTCGTGGCCGATGCCGCGGTCGGCGAGCTCCTTGGCGGCGCCCGCCATCGTGTCCATGTCGCTCTGCGAGCCCATCAGGATCCCGACGAGCGGCGGACCGTCGCCGGTCTGCTCGGCGACGATCGCGAGCTGTGGCTCCAGCGTCACGCGTCCTCCCCCGCCCGGGCGGCGATGTCGCTGCGCAGCTGCTTGCCGGCGAACTCGATCATCTGCGCCGCAGCATACGCCGCCGCCCGGGCGCCGGCGGGATCGTCACCGAGCGCGGTCACGCCGAGCACCCGGCCACCGCTCGTCACGATCTCGCCGCCGCGCCGGGCGGTCCCTGCGTGCGTTACCTCGATCCCCGGGCCGACCCGCTCGAGGCCCGTGATCACGTCGCCGAGCCGCGGGTTCTCGGGGTAACCGGCACTCGCGAGGACCAGCGTCACCGCCCACTGCTCGGACCAGTCGAGCTCGAACTCGCGCAGCCCGCCGGGGCGTGCGGCGCGCAGCAGCGCGTCGAGCAGATCGGAGCGCAGCCGCGGCAGGAGCGCCTGGGTCTCGGGATCGCCGAAGCGGGCGTTGAACTCGATCACGCGCGGGCCGCGCGCGGTCAGCATCAGGCCGCCGTAGAGGAGGCCGCGGTACGGCGTGCCGCGCTCGCGCATGTGGTCGACGATCGGCTGATGAACGGTCGCGATGATCTGTTCGATCAGCGCGGCGTCGGCGCCGGCCACGGGTGAGTAGGAGCCCATCCCGCCGGTGTTCGGCCCGCGATCGCCGTCGAAGATCCGCTTGTAGTCGCGTGCCGGCGCCATTGCGAGCGCTCGCTCGCCGTCGCAGAGCGCGAACAGCGAGAGCTCCTCCCCCTCGAGGTACTCCTCGACGAGGACCGTCTCGGTTGCGAAGCGGCGCTCGACCAGGAGCGCGGTCAGCGCGTCTTCGGCCTCGTCAGCGTTGGCGGCGATCACGACCCCCTTCCCGGCGGTGAGGCCGTCG
>JBEKBL010000092.1:0-7181 GCA_050015415.1 Solirubrobacteraceae bacterium | reverse complement strand
TCTCGCCGCCGAGCTCCCGCACTACTATCGCGAACTTAACCGACACAACACCGAACTCGGCAGACTCAACCGGAAATATCACATCACTCGTGCTTTACAGAAGCTTTTGCGCGGTGATGGTACATCATTCGGCGCCGTTGTCGGTGCCGGTAAAGTCGTGTTGGATCTGGTTGCGTCGGTGGCTGTTGTCCTAATCGTCACGGTTTATTTACTAGCAGATCTTCCACGCGTGCGGCGCGGTCTTTACCTGCTGGCGCCGAAGAGCCGGCGTGCACGGATGGTGCTGCTCACCGATGAGATCCTCGACCGCGTCGGCGGCTATGTTCTGGGAAACCTGCTGACATCGTTCATCGCCGGTTTCGGGACGTGGGTCTGGGCGCTCGCACTTGGAATTCCGTATGCCCTGCTGCTCGGGCTGTTGGTCGCCCTATTCGACCTGATCCCCGTCGTCGGCTCGACAATCGGCGGGATCATCGTGGCACTCGTGGCGCTCACCGTCTCGCTCACCGCCGCCATCGCGACCGGCGTTTTCTACCTCGTCTACCGCTTTCTCGAGGATTACCTGCTTACGCCCAAGGTCATGGCGCGCACGGTCGACGTCCCGGGCCTTGTCACGGTGGTGGCGACGATCATCGGCGGGGCGCTGCTGGGGATCATCGGCGCGCTTGTAGCAATCCCGATCGCTGCCGCAATCAAGCTGCTCTTGGAACAGGTTGCCGCACCGCACCTCGAGCGCAGCTGAGACGACGCCCTAGCTGGCTCTCACCGCGTCGGCCAGCCGCTGGGCTCCTCCCGTTGACGCGCTCAGATACAGGTGCGGCTCGATCGCTTCGAACTCGAGCAGCAGGGGCTCTGCGCCTGCCCCGAGTACGAGGTCGACGCGCGCGTAGAGCGGGGTCCCGAAGGCCGCTGACACCTCGCGGAGCACCTGGCGCGCCAGATGATGCTCTGCCGCCCCGGCCGTGTCGAGCGCGACGAGATCCTCCCGCAGCATCGCGCGGGCCGGTGCCAGCTCACCCTCCGCCACGGGCGCCACCTCGTCGCGTTCCAGGATCGGCCGCTTGCGCAGGACGTGCGAGAGCTCGCCGCCGAGGAAAACGAGCGCAGTCTCTCCGCGCTGATCCACCGAGGTGATGTAGGGCTGAACGAGCGCTACTCGCCCGCTGAGGGCGATCCGCTCGATCAGCGAGCGGGCCTGCGCATGAGCAGCCGGGCCAAACCGGCCCGTGTCGCGCGCACCAGCGGAGACGCTCGGCTTCACCACGACCTCTCCGTCCAGGCGCGGCAGGGCGTCCCCGGGAGCCACGTACACCGTCGGGACCGTTGGCGTCGCAAGCCGACCGAGGTAGCGCTTATCCGCATTGAACGCCACGAGATCCGGATCGTTGCGGAGCCGCTTCGAACCGACGCTGTGGCACCAGGAGAGGAAGTCGGAGACCCGCGACGTGTAGTCCCAAGTCGAGCGGATCACGACCCTGTCGAAGGCCTCCCAGTCGACGCTCGCGTCATCCCACGTGCGGTACTCGGCGCCAAGCAGGCTCGCCGCGAGATGGTCGTCCTCCCAACCGTCAGGCAAAGCAGAGCACGTGGCGAAGGCAACCCGCACGGGCGGAGCATAAGGATGGCGTGAGCCAGCCAGACGCTGTTGGCGCTGCTCGCGGCGACCGGCGCGTCAGCGGCCGGGCGAGGGCGGACGGTATCTTGATCGTATGGAGCACCGAATTCTCGGAGGACAGGGCCTCGAGGTCAGCGCGATCGGTCTCGGCACCATGGGCATGACGATGGCCTCCGGCGCGGGGGACGAATCCGGCGGGATCGCGACGATTCGGCGGGCGCACGAGCTGGGTGTGACGTTCCTCGATACCGCCGAGCTCTACGGCGGCGGCAGCGGCTCGAATGAGAAGCTGGTGGGCCGCGCGATCGAGGGCTTTCGTGATGAGATGGTGCTCGCCACCAAGGTCGGATTCGTGCTGCCGCGTGAAGAGAACATGGCGAGGCGGTTGGACAGTCGTCCCGAGCACATCCGAGCGGTCACAGAGAACAGCCTGCGCTACCTGGGCACCGACCACATCGACGTGCTCTACCAGCACCGCGTCGACCCCGATGTTCCGATCGAGGAAGTGGCCGGCGCGGTCGGAGAGCTGATCGGCGAGGGCAAGGTGCGCTTCTTTGGTCTGAGCGAGGCCGGCGGCGATGTGATTCGCCGTGCGCACGCCGTGCAGGCCGTGTCAGTGCTGCAAACCGAGTACTCGATCTTCGAGCGCGCGGTCGAGGACGAGATCCTGCCGACGATCCGCGAATTGGGGATCGGCTTCGTGGCCTACTCACCGCTCGGACGCGGCTTCCTGACATCGGCCGTCAAACCGGCGGCCGAGTACCCGGCCGACGACATGCGCTCGTGGGACGAGCGCTGGCAGCCGGGCAACTACGAGCGGAACGTCGACGCGATCGAAAAACTCGGCGAGCTGGCGAGCGAGAAGGGCATCCGACTGACTCAGCTCGCACTCTCCTGGCTGCTGGCACAGGGCGACGACATAGTTCCCATCCCGGGTACGCGGAGCCCCGAGCGGTTGGCCGAGAATCTGGCAGCCGCCGACGTGATGCTGACCGCGGAGGACCTCGCACGGGTGAACGAGATCCTTCCCGAGGGCTCGTTCGGCGGCCGCTACCCGGCAGAGATGATGCCGAGTTGGTGATCTGGGTAGGAACGCGCCGGTTGCAGTTCCGCGCTGGTCCCACCAGCGGCTGCCGCGGCTTCGACCGAGGGGAAGAGCCTCGTTGAGCGACATACATCTCAACAATCACCATCGCGACACGATCGCGCAGATCTTCAGCCAGCCCGGAAGCGCGAACACCGAGTGGCGGCGGGTGCTCTCGCTGCTCGAGGCGGTCGGGACCGTGACCGCAGAGCACAACGGGAAACTCAAGGTCACGCTCGGGTCCGAGACGGAGTTCTTACAGGCCCCGCATGGCAAGGACGTCGATGCCCAGCTTCTCGTCGACCTGCGACGGATGTTGAAGCAGGCTGGCTTCGCGCCCGGCGAACCCGCGGTCAGCGTCGACGAACGCTCACGCGATCATGGCGACGGCCGCTGGGGCGAGCCGGCCTGAGCCACGGCAAGGGATGGCGGAACGGCCCGATAAGACCGGGTAGGAGCGACGGCATGGCCAGCGAGGACGTAGCTCGGTTGGACGAGCTACGAAAGCAACGCCAGGATGCGTTCGACGCCGGACACCCGGTGGACGCGCTGGTGGACGGCCCTGAGCACAAGCTGTTGGCCAAGCAGATCGCTGAGGATCTGCGCGCGTTGATCCAGGCGGCCAGCGAGCTTGCGGAGCTGGTGAACTCGTGGCAATACCTGGCGGGGATGTGTGGTCTGTTCGACGACCTCGAAGAGTCCGAACGACCGGCCCGGGACTGGCGCCAGCACATCGAACAGGCACTCGCGCTCGTCGAGGAGGCGACCGCCTGAGCAAGGGGCTTCGGCGCGGTCATCGACGAGCTCGCGCGTGTTGGATCTGTCGCAGCACTGAGGGCTGCGCAGCCCCCGGACTTCGTGCATCGGCCCTGGCTTCGTCCGGCCGGCGTTCCTGTCGTGGCGGCCGAGGGGCCGCAGGCCAGCGGGCCTGGGCAGGGCGCTGCGATAATGTCGGAATGGCCTTGGGCGAGGAGAAGTACATCCTGCTGACGACGTTTCGCCGTGATGGGACGCCGGTCGCTACTCCTGTGTGGGTGGTAAACCTCGACGACGGACGGTTCGGGTTCTGGACCAGCTCGGCGTCGGGCAAGGCAAAGCGGCTGGCGCACACCGAGCGCGTGACCGTCACGCCGTGCGACGCGCGCGGTCGTGTGAAGGCAGACGCCGCGCCGGTCGAAGCGACCGCGCGGCTGGTCACCGGAAGCGAGTTTGAGGATATCCGCCGGCGGATCGTCTCAAAGTACGGAGTGATGACGAAGTTCACCAAGCTGCTCGGGACGATCGCGGGCGTGCTGCGCGGCAAGCGAATCCCGTACGGCGATCGAGGCGTCGTCATCACGCCCGCGCCGACCGCCTGAAGCGCCATGGCGAAAGTGCTCTACACCGCGGAAGCGACCGTTACCGGAGGGCGAGCCGAAGGTCATGGTCGCACGAGCGACGGGGCTCTGGATGTGCAGCTTCGCAGTCCAGCCGAGATGGGCGGCGACGGTGGTGGCACCAATCCCGAGCAGCTGTTTGCGATCGGCTATGCGGCGTGCTTCGAGAGCGCGATCGGCTCCGCCGGCCGTCGCGAGCACGCGAACGTCGGTGATGTTTCGATCAAGAGCCGCGTCAGTCTGCTGCCAACCGGGACCGGTGGCTTCAAGCTCGCCGTGGTACTCGACGTGAGCCTGCCCCAGATCGAGGACAGCGAGCTGGCCGGCCGGATCGTTGCCGCCGCCCACCAGATCTGCCCGTACTCCAACGCGACTCGCGGCAACATCGACGTCGAGCTGACCGCCAACGGCCACGCTGTGAAATAGCCGCGCCAGCGGGTCGGACGGCCCGCGCGCTCGCACGCGGCTGGCGTTGCGGGCTTCGTCAGCTCAGCGCGCGAGCGAAGGGAGCGCGCGCTCGCCATCGTGTCGCTCGACCCGGATCCGCGCGTCGAGGATCAATGGCCCGTCCGGGAGCGCCACGACCGGGTTGAGATCGAGCTCGGCTACTTCGGGGTGGGCTTCGACGAGCGCGCTGACACGCAGCAGCAGCTGCTCGAGAGCCGCGATGTCGCAGGGCTGCGCACCGCGGTATCCGTCGAGCAGCGGGAATACTTTGAGGGAGCGAAGCATCTCAGGTGCGTCGAGGTCGCTGAGCGGCGCCAGCCTGACGGCCACGTCGCCGAGTAGCTCCGTGCTGGTGCCGCCGGCGCCGCAGGCCACGAGCGGCCCGAACGCACGATCCTGGACCACGCCGACGATCAGCTCGACGCCTGCGGGCGCCATTTCCTGGACGAGGAAGCCATCCACAGCAAAGCCTGACTTCGCGAGCGTGCCGGCCATCTTGCGCGCGACGCGCTGGACCTGCGTCGGGTTGAGGGCGAGGGCCACGCCGCCGGCGTCGGTTTTGTGCAGCAGCCCCGGGGCGATTGCCTTCAACGCGATCTGACCACCGATCTCGGCCGCGGCACGCCCAGCTGCTGTGGCGTCGGCCACCAGACGAGAGGCGGGTGTCGGGAGCCCGTAGCAGTCGAGCAGCGTCGCGACGTCGTGGGATGACAGCCAGTCAGCTCCGCCACCGAGCGCGTGCGCGATCACGGCGGCGGCCTCATCGGTGCGGCAATCCTCGAAGACGGGAGCCTGCCCGGCCGGTGCGTCACGCCAGGCGCCGTAGCGCGCGGCGTGGCCGACCGCACGCGCCGCGTCCTCGGGAAATGCGTAGACGGGAATCGGTTTCCCCGACCGCTGCAGCGAGACCGGCTTGCCGGCATCGGCCATGAAAACAGCTGCGAGCGCGATGTCGTCCGCTATCCGCTCCGCCGCTGCCGATATCGCATCGGCCACATCGGCCGCTTCGGTGACGAGCGGCGGCACGAAGATCACGATGATCGAGTCAGCGACGCCGGCACGCCCGACGGCCTCGATCGCCCGCCGGTAATCGGTGGCGGTGGCGGTGGCAACCATGTCGACGGGGTCGCCCAGACCGGCCTCCGCCGGGAGGAAGCGGCGAAGCCGGGCGCGCAACTGCGAAGTGAGCTCGACGACCTCGAGGCCGCTGGTCGAGCAGGCGTCGGCGCAGAGAATTCCCGGTCCGCCGGCATTTGTCAGGATCGCGACCCGATTTCCACGTGGTGCCGGCTGGGACGAGAGCAGCGCCGCAACGTCGAACAGCTCGCCGAGCGTGTCCGTGCGGATCACGCCGGCTTGGCGGAACAGCGCGTCGACAGTCACATCCGATGCGGCCAGCAGCGCGCCGGTGTGCGACGAGGTTGCACGTGCGCCAGCGGCCGAACGCCCGCTCTTGACCGCGACAATCGGCTTGGTGTGTGCGACGCGCCGGGCAATGCGCGAGAACTTGCGCGCGTTCCCGAACGACTCGAGGTAGAGGACGATCACGTTCGTGTTCGGGTCCTGCTCCCAGTACTGGATGAAGTCGTTGCCCGAGAGGTCCGCCTTGTTGCCGATCGACACGAACGCCGACAGGCCGAGTTGCAGCCGGTTGGCGGCGTCGACGATGGCGATCCCGAGACCGCCGCTCTGGGAGAGAAACCCGACCGTGCCGCTCTGCGGCGTGCGGGGCATGAAGGTCGCGTTCAGCTGCACGCTTGCGCCTGTGTTCAGCACCCCCAGGCAGTTGGGGCCGACGAGCCGCATGCCGAAGCTGCGGCAGACCTCGAGCAACTCGCGCTGGCGGCGGGCACCTTCCTTGCCGACTTCAGCGAACCCGGCGGAGATGACCACCAGGCTTCGCACGCCGGCCTCGCCGCACTGCCGCGCGACGTCGACCACTCCGGTCGCGGGGACCGCGATCACCGCAAGGTCCGGGACTTCGGGCAGATCAAGGACGGACGGGTAGGCGCGCATCGACTGTACCGATGCCGCCGACGGGTTCACGGGGTAGGTAACGCCCTGGAAGTCGCCCGCGAGGATGTTGTGGAGGATCTCGCCCCCGACCGTCCCGCGGCGGCGTGACGCGCCGACCACCGCGACCGCGCGAGGTGCGAGCACGAGGTCGACAGCGGCGACGCTGGCGGTCTGGTCGCGCTGCTCGAAGCGCTCCCAGCCCGCGGCGCTGAGCTCGGTCGGCAGGTCAACGCAGATGACGTCAGCGCCGGCGTGGACCTCGACCAGGAACCCGCTCTCGCGGAACACCTCGATCATCCTGTGGTTGTCGGGCCGCACGACAGCGGTGAAGGTCTCGATCCCCTGGGCATGGGCGTGCGTGGCAAGGTGCGCGAGCAGCACGGTCGCGAGACCGCGCCCTTGGCGCGGGTCGGCGATCGCAAACGCCACCTCTGCCGTGTCCGGCTTCGCTCGCACGTACGCCGCGTGACCCACAATCTCGCCGCCACCACCCGCCGTGGCGATCAGACCGTAGGCCTCCGATCCATCGGCTTGCGTGAAATGCCGAGCCTGTCGAACGAGGTCGGTACCTGCCGAGAAGAAGCGAAGCAAACGCGATTCTTCAGACAGACCGCGAAGAAACGCGAGCATCGCCGCCTCATCC
>JBEKBL010000091.1:0-7218 GCA_050015415.1 Solirubrobacteraceae bacterium | reverse complement strand
CGGCGAGGATCAGTTCCTCGGGCTCGCTCAGCAGATGCGGGCGGTAGCGGCGCAGGTTGCGCAGGTGATGGCGGCAGAAGTCGAGGCCGTCGGCGGACAGCAGCTCCTCCGCGCGAGCGTCGTCGAGCGCGGTCCACTCCAGCTCGAAGAACAGCAACAGCGTTTCGAGTTTGGTACCGCGCTCCTGGACGCTCTGCAGCAGGGCGCCGCGCTGCGCATCGGCGGTGTCGGTCGAGAACCGGAGGCCGGCATAGGAGCCCGCGCGACCCACCAGGTCGTTGATCGCTCCGAGCTCCTCCATCGCCTGACGCAGGCCGTCGCCGTCGATCGTCGCGAGTGCGCCGCGGTAGTGCTCGGCGAAGGCCTCAGAGCGCTCGAGCGCCTCGTCGAGCAGCGTGCCGACGCGCTCCTCGCCCTCGCCATCGAGCAGATCGGCGAGGTTCCAGTGAACGTCCTCGTGCGAGACCACGGTGCTCATGTCAGAGCGCAGCATAAAGAGGCCGCGACGCGGGCATTCGCGCAAACGGTTCCGTCCGAGAGCGTTGCTCTGATGTGGGCGGTGCAACCACGGCACTGGGAGGTGGCGATGGCGGTCATACCGAAAACGGCGACGGCGAGCGAACAGGCAAGGGCGCAGGCCTTCGTGGAGCTGGGCTTCGACACGACGCAGGCGCTGATGCTCGCGGCAACACGCGATGCGGGCGAGCACGTCGAGCTCGACGCCGTGCGTCAGCTGCTCGACCGCGGCTGCCCGCACAACCTCGCGTTGCGGATCCTCGTCTAGCGGCGAGCGAACTAGGCCCGACGGGCTTCCCAGGAGAAGCCGCGGACCGCGAGCACGACGCCGACGAGCGCCCAGAAACCGATCACGGCGAGCGCAGTGAGGTGGTGGTTGATGTCTCCGTGACCGGCGACGAGGCCGCCCGTGAGGCCGTTGATCAGTGGCTCGAGCGGCAGCGCTTGGGCGATATCGCGCAGAAAGCCGGGGACGTGCTTCACGTCGAAGAACACGCCGGAGACGAGGATCACCGGCACGAACACGCTGTTGACGACCGCAGGCGCCGCCTCGAAGCTCGGGATCGCATACGACAGTGAGGCTCCGAGAAGGGCGAAGGCCCCGACGCCGGCGATCACGAAGACGACCAGCGTCAGCGGCTGCGGCGGCCAGCCGAGGTTAAAGAAGATCCGGCCCGCGACGACGACGATCGCGATCTGGATCGCCGTGTTCGTGACGGCGTTCAGCGCCAGACCGCCGAGGTAGACGCCGCTCGGCAGCGGCGTGCCGCGAATTCGCTTCAGCACGCCCTGCTCGCGCATGAAGGTGAGGTTGTAGGCGAGCGCGGTGAAGGTCGTTGACATGACACTCATGCCGGCAATGCCCGGCACGATCACGTCGAGCTCGTTCTGGTGGCCGCTGACGATCGCCCCGAACAGGGCGAGGAAGATCAACGGCAGCAGGAAGTTGAAGAACGCGGCGCTGCGGTTGCGCCAGAACAGCCGCCGCTCGAAGCGATACTGCCGCCAGAGCGCTGCCGCGTTGTTAGGCATCGGCGGTCAGCTCCAGATAGATGTCCTCGAGGCTCGGCCGCGTGACCGACAGCGATCGCAACTGCTCGCCGCGGGCGAGGGCGGCGCCAGTCAGCTCGTGCAGCAGCCGCGTCGGATCATCGGTCTCGACAACGGTCGCTTCACCGTCGCCGTTCGCGTAGGCGACGCGATAACGCGACCCGCGGCCGACCCCGAGCTCGCTCGGTGAGCCCTCGGCGAGGATCCGCCCGCCCTTGATGATCGCGACGCGATCGGCGAGTTCCTGCGCCTCATCGAGGTAGTGCGTCGTCAGCAGCACTGTCTTCCCGAGCTCGCGCAGCGAGCGGATCGTCTGCCAGGCGCCACGGCGCGCCGCGGGATCGAAGCCCGTCGTCGGCTCGTCGAGGAAGATCAGCTCCGGATCGCCGACCAGCGCAAGCGCGAGGTCCAGGCGGCGCCGCTGTCCGCCGGAGAGTGTGCGCGCGCGCGCGTCGCGCTTCTCGGTCAGGCCGGCCAGCTCGATGACCTCGTCGACGTCGCGCGGGTGCGGATAGAAGTGCGCGAAATGGCTGAGTGATTCAGCTACGCTCGCGTAGTTGTAGATCCCGCTGCTCTGCAGCACGATCCCGACGCGCGCGCGCAGCTCGCGCGGGCGGTCGTTGGGGTCGAACCCGAGGACGCTGACGTGCCCGGCACTGCGCTCGCGGTAGCCCTCGAGGATCTCCACGGTGCTCGTCTTGCCGGCTCCGTTCGGACCGAGCAGCCCGTATATCTCGCCGCGGCGGACCGTGAAGTCGATCCCGCGCACCGCCTCGAGCTCGCCGTAGCTCTTGCGCAGGTCACGGACCTCGATCGCCGGCTCCACGCTCGCCACGCCGCCAATCATCCCAAGATCAGGCCAACGAGCCGCTGTGCGCCAAGGATCGCGGCGAACCGCTAGCTACGCGGCAAGGCCGACGAGCGCCGAAGCCAAGCGCCGGCTCCACCACGAACCGCCACGCCCGGCACAACAAGGCTTTAGGTCATAACGCCGCTAGATGCAAGCGGCCGATGCGCCCGGGGAGTTGCGTGAGCGGCCGCAAAGCGGCCCGCTCACCAACCTCCCCGCCACTCGGAACTCTGCTCCCGCGCCTTGCGCGCGTCGTCACGGGCGTGCTTTCGATGCTCGAGGTGGGCCTGCAGCAGGCTCGCAAAGCCGACGAACAGCGGGAAGAAAATGATCAGGATGAAGCCGGCCCAGGTCACGTCCGCGTCGCTCGTCTCGCCGAGCAGGCCTTCGCCACCGACCGCGAACGCCGCCGGGGTTATGACCAGCAGGGCCACGAACGTTGCGCTGGTGGCGAGGATCAGGCGCCGCATCGCGCGCATCGTATCGGAGCGAACCGGCGGTGCATACCATCAGGGTCATGGCCGTTTGCATCGCATCCAACCTCTCGAAGGACATCGGCGGGAAGCCGTTGCTGCGGGGCGTGTCGTTCAAGCTGGAGCCGCGCGAGCGGATGACGATCGCCGGGCGAAACGGGGCGGGCAAGACGACGCTGTTGCGCATGCTTGCGAGCGAGGAGTCGCTCGACGGCGGGGAGCTGAGCTTCGCGAAAGGCGTGCGCGTTGCGCTCCACGATCAGCGACCGCCGCGCGATCGCAAGCGCTCGGTCGAGCACTACCTGCTTTCCGGTTGCGCAGCCGAACTCGCGATCGAGGCGCGGCTCGCGCGACTGGAGACGGAGATGGCCGCCGGCGCGAGTGACGAGGCCACGCTCGAGCGCTACTCGAGAGCGCAGGGCGAGCTCGAGCACCACGGCGGGTACCTTTGGCGCAGCCGTGCGTGGGAGGTGGCGCGCGGACTCGGCTTCTCGGAGGCGGATCTGGCCCGCGAGTTGGCGACGCTCTCTGGCGGCGAGCTGACGCGCGCGTCGCTTGCGCGGGCGCTCGCAACGCGACCCGACCTGCTGCTGCTCGACGAGCCGACGAACCACCTCGACGTCGAATCGCTCGAGTGGCTCGAGCAGGCGCTCGTCGCATTCGACGGAGCCATCGCACTCGTGGCGCACGACCGCTGGTTCCTCGAGACCGTTGGCACCGCCGTGCTCGAGCTGGAGGCCGGCCGCAGCCGCTTCTTTCCCGGCAGTTGGCACGCGTGGCGTCGGGAGCAGGCGGTGCGCGAGCTCGCGCTGGGGCGCGCGATCGAGCGCCAGGAGGCGGAGATCGCGCGGATGGAGCGCTTTGTGGAGCGCTGGGGCGCGGGCACGCGTGCGCGCCAAGCGCAGTCGCGCAAGAAACAGCTCGAGAAGATCGAGCGGATCACGCGTGCGCCGGCAGACGGCGCCGGCCTGTCGTTCGCGTTCGGCGAGGTCGAGCGGAGCGGCCGTGTCGTGTTCGCGCTGGAGGACGGAACGATCGAGGTTGGCGATCCGCCGATCACGCTGGCCGAGCACTGCGAGCTCTGGCTGGAACGCGGCGAGCACGTTTCACTCGTCGGCCGCAACGGCGCCGGCAAGACGACGTTGATCGAGACGCTCACCGGCTCGCGTCCGCTCGCGTCGGGCAGGCTCAGCCGCGGGCACAATGTTCAGGTCGGCTATCTGAGCCAGCACGGAGAAGAGCTCGGCAGCGACGGCACCGTGGTGCAGGCGACACAGCGCGCCACCGGCCTCACGCCCGGCAAGGCTCGCGCCCTGCTCGGTCGCTTCCTCTTCAGCGGCGAGGACGCCGACAAGCCGCTCGCCGGCCTCTCCGGTGGCGAGCGCCGCCGTCTGTCGCTTGCGATCCTCGTCAGTGGCGGCGCGAACGTGTTGATCCTCGACGAGCCGACCAACCACCTCGACATCGAATCTCGCGAGGCCCTCGAAGACGCTCTGCGCGCATTCGACGGCGCCGTGTTGCTGGTCACCCACGATCGCGCCCTGCTTGACGCGGTCGGCTCGAGGACCGTCGCCCTCGAAGACCGCACGCTGCACAGCTACGGCGGTGGCTGGCCGGAATACGTCCGCGTACGAGCGGAGCGCCAGCAGAATGGAGCGAGCGAGGCGCCGCCGCCGCGAGCACCGGCGTTGCGAGCCGATCCGCCAGAGCCGCCTCGTCCTGCCAAGCAGCCGCGAATCAAGGCGGCCACGACGAGTAAGAATCGCGCTCGTCAGGAGGAGCAGGCGACACGGGCGATCGAGCAGGCCGAGGCCGCGCTCGCAGCGCTCGAGGACGAGCTGTCACAACCCGCGGCCTGGGCGACGAGCTATGAGGCGGCGAAGAGCGCGGCGCGTCACACGGCGGCGCGCCGCGCCGTGGACGCAGCGTACGCGCAGCTGGAGGCACTGCTCTAGATTTTGTTGTGTGAAGCACGCTCGCAACATCGCGATCCTCGCTGTGATTGCGCTTGCCGTCGTCGCGCTACCGGGCGGGCAGACCGCGGCCGGCGTCACCTCAGCGGTGCTGTCCGTGGCGATAGCCGCGCTGCTCTGCTACTTCGTCGGTCGGCTCTACCGCGATCGGCGTCTCGACGTCTACGCGCTCGGCGATCTGGACCGCGGGATCTTCTATGCCGCGATCGTCGGGATAGTCGTGCTGCTCGCCGCTTCGCAGGAGTGGGACTCGACGGGCGGCAGTCTCGTCGAGCTTGGAGGTCTCGCGGTCTGCGTTGGCGGACTGGTCCGCGTCTACCACCTCTGGCGCAGCTACTGATCGCAGCCGACCTGCCCGCCGTCGCCGAAGGCCGGCGCGATGCCTGATCTCGCCGAGCAGCGGCGCAAGCTCCCCGACCAGCCGGGCGTCTACCTGTTCCGTGACGCGCGAGGTCGCGTGATCTACGTCGGCAAGGCGGTCTCGATCCGCAAGCGCGTCGCCTCGCATTTCCGCGTTGACGGGCGCGGCGGCGCACTCGGCCACGACGCGATGGTCGCGGAGACCGATGCAATCGAGTACATCGTCTTCAGCGGCGAGGGCGAGGCGCTGCTTGCAGAGCAGGCGTTCATCAAGCAGTACCGCCCGCGCTTCAACATCCGACTGCGCGACGACAAGTCCTACCCGTTCATCGCGGTATCGCTCGACGAGGACTTTCCGCGCGTCTACTTCACGCGCGAGCGTCACCGGCGCGAACGCGCCTACTTCGGGCCGTACTCGAACGCCAAGCGCGTGCGCGACACGCTCGAGGTTCTCAGCCGCGTCTTCCTCGTGCGCTCCTGCACCGGCGCCGAGCCCGGACGCCGATCCGGCTCGCCCTGTCTCGACTACCACATCAAGCGCTGCGCCGCGCCCTGCGTCGGCTACGTCTCGCGCGAGGAGTACCGCCGCGGCATCGACGGCGTTGCGGAGTTCCTGCGCGGCAACTACAGGGGGATCGAGCGCGAGCTCGAAGATCGGATGAAGGCTGCGGCCGACGCCCAGGCATTCGAGCAGGCCGCGGTCGAGCGCAACCGCCTCGCCGCGGTGCGCTCGCTGCTCGAGCGCCAGCGGGTCGCGAACTCGGCGGTCGGGACGCTTGACGCGATCGCCGTGGCGCTCGCCGGCACCGACGCGAACGCCCAGGTCTTCCAGGTGCGCGACGGCGTGCTCTCCGACCGCCAATCGTTCTACCTGGCAAACGAGGGCGAGCGGCCGCACGAGGAGGTGATCGAGGAGTTCCTGCTGCAGTACTACGACACCGCCGCGTCCGTGCCGGCTCAGATCGTCGTCGAGCACACCGTGTCGGCGGCGGCGGTCGCGGCGCTGTCGGCGAAGCGCGACGGTCCGGTTGAGGTCCGCGCCGCGGAACGCGGGGAGAAGCGGCGCATCCTCGAGCTGGCCCAGCGCAACGCAGAGCTCGCACTCGAGGAGGACCAGCTCAAGGCCGAGCGGCGCCGAGAGCACCGCGCCGAGGCGCTCGAGGGGTTGCGGCAGGCGCTCGGCCTCGAAACGGTGCCGGTCCGCATCGAGTGCTTCGACATCTCGAACCTGATGGGCACGCACACCGTTGCATCGATGGTCGTCTTTGAGGCCGGCGCGCCACGCCGCGCGGACTACCGCCGTTTCCGCATCCGCTCACTCGACGGGCCCGACGACTTCGCGGCCATGGCCGAGGTGCTCGAGCGCCGCATGGCGAACTTCGAGCGCCAGGTCGATACCTCCCCGCACGAGGCGGGCTACGACCGCAGCTTTGCCTCGCTCCCGAACCTGATCGTCATCGACGGCGGCAAAGGCCAGCTCACAGCGGGCCTCGCCGCGCTCGCCCCGGCGCTCGACCGAGGCGTGACCGTCATCGCGCTGGCCAAGCGGCTCGAGGAGGTGTTCCTGCCGGGCGTGTCCGAACCGCTACGGCTCGCGCACGACCGGCCCGAGCTGCAGTTGCTGCAGCGGATTCGCGACGAGGCACACCGTTTCGCGATCACCCATCACCGCGCGCGGCGCGACCGCGCGATGACCGCCTCGCTGCTGGACGAGTTGCCGGGTGTCGGGCCGGCACGCAAGAAGGCCCTGATCAGCCACTTCGGCTCGCCGGAACAGGTGCTGGCTGCCAGTGCCGAGCAGCTCCAGTCGGTGCCTGGCCTCCCCGCGAAAGTCGGTCGCGAGCTGCACGCCCACCTTCACCGGCTCGGAGCGCGCGAGTGAGGCGCGCGTCCGCGCGGTGCGCAACGATGAGTGTCGATGCCCGGACCTTCTGCCGAGGTTGCGATTAGCCCGCTCGAGAAGACGAGCGAGGAGGGCTCCGCGCTCAAGGACCTC
>JBEKBL010000090.1:0-7327 GCA_050015415.1 Solirubrobacteraceae bacterium | reverse complement strand
ATCGTCGATCGGCGTCCCGAGGAAGATGATCCGCTCGTTGAGCAGGCGGCTGTAGATGTAGAACGCTCGCTCGCCACGCGAGGTCTGCTCGACAACCATCGGGATCAGTGGGCTCATCGTCGTCGCTCTGTGTTTCGCTTGCCCGGCTCGATTCCTCCTGGCAAGTGCAACGGCGCACCGCCTCGAGGGCGAGTCTACCAACCGGCAATTCGCGCGAAGGGGGATTCTGTGCCCGCCTGGACGGGTGGACGCCGGAGAAACGGCCCTATTCAGAACCGGGCGTCCAGAGTTTCTCGCGCGCTGCAGCCAGTCCTGGATCGAGTGGCTTGGCGGCGGCAACCAGCTGATCGAAGGCGTGGTCCGCGGCGACGTCCTCGCGCAGCTCCCCGAGCCGGCCCGCCTTGCGCAGTCGCTCGAGCAGCTTCGTCTGCTCGCTGGGGTTCGTCGGGCGCTGCTCGGGCGGCAGCTGCTCGACGAGCCGCTCGAGCAGCTCCTCCTCGGTCGGCTCGATCGCTTCGGCGGCGATGATGGCGCTCAGGACCGCCTCGCGCCTGAGCGCCTGCTCGGCGTCCGGTCGCGCCTCGGCGAGCACCTCCTCCTCGGTCTTGCCGGCCAGTTGCAGGAAGGCATCCTTTGAGAGTCCGCGGTGCTCGAGCGAATGCAGGGTCCGCTCCCAGGTCTCCTGGTTGCGCGCGTCGATCAGCGCGTCGGGGACGCTGACGGCGGAGGCCGCGACCGCGGCGTCGAGCACGGCGCCGCGGAACTCGCGCTCGACAGCCCGCTCATCGGCGGTGAGTAGGCTCCCCCGGATCTCCTCGCGCAGCTCCGCGAGCGTGTCGAGGCCGGCGGCATCGGTGGCGAAGTCGTCGTCGAGCTCCGGTAGCTGCTTCTCACGCACCTCGCTGACGGTGACGGCAAAGGTCGCCGGCCGTCCGGCCAGATGGCTCGCCTCGTAGTCGGGCGGGAAGGTCACCTCGAGCTTGCGCTCCTCGCCGGCGCTTGCGCCGATCAGCCCCTCCTCGAAGCCGGGCACGAGCCGCCCGCTGCCGAGCTCGACGAGCTGACCGCGTCCCTGGCCGCCCTCGATCGGCTCGCCGTCGATCGTGCCGGCGAAATCGATGACCACGAAGTCGCCGCGCGCCGCCGCGCGCTCCACCGGCTCGAGTCTCGCGAGCCGCTCGCGGGCCTCCTCGAGCTGGCGCTCGACGTCCTGCTCGGCGACCACCGCTTCGCGCCGGGCGACCTCGAGGCCGCGCCACTCGCCGAGCGTGGCCACGGGACGCACGCCGATCTCGAACGAGAAGCGCAGCGGCTCCCCTTCGGCGGGCAACTCGCCGAGCGAGATCTCCGGGTCGCCGATCGCGGCGATGCCGGCGGCTCCGACGGCCTGGGTGTACCAGCGGCTGAGGCGCTCGCGGAGCGCCTCATCGAGCACCGCATCGCGACCGAGGCGCTGGATCAGCACGGGCGTCGGGACCTTGCCCTTGCGAAAGCCCGGCAGCCTCAGGTTGCGCCCGAGCGCCCGGGCGGAAGCGTCGATCGCGCTCGCGACCTCGCGGTCGCTGACCTCGACCTCGACTCGCGCGCGCGATTCGGGTAGCTCGGTGACGGTCGTGTTCAGGGCGGGCTCGGCCATGGCGCGCAACGATACCGTCAGGCGAGACCGCGGCTTCGCGCCTCGCCGATCGGCGCTCAGTGCAGCAGGCGCCCGACCGCGGCGATCAGTTCCTCGGTCATTGCGCCCTGCTGATCGGCGGGAGCACCGACGACGCAGTGGCGCGCATGGTCGTCGAGCAGCCCGAGGGCTACCTTGTCCAAAGCGGCCCGTGCCGCCCTGATCTGTGTCAGGACGTCGATGCAGTAACGCTCCTCATCGACCATGCGCCGGATACCCGCTACCTGGCCTTCGATCCGGCTGAGTCGTCCCAGCAGCTGGCCCTTGTCGGCGGAGTACCCGCGAGCGGCGCCTGCCTGCGAACTCATGCGGGCATCGTAACAGATACCCCCCTGGGGTATGCTTGACGGGCGATGCACTCCGTGGCGAATGTGATCTGGCACGGCCTGCGTGGGGCTTTCCTGATGGGTTGGGAGGTCTGGTGGGCACTCGTTTTCGGCTTCCTGATCTCAGCGGTCGTGCAGGCCTGGGTGCCGCGCGAGCGGGTGCAGCGCACGCTCGGCGGCTCCGGCTGGCGCGCGCTTGGCGCCGCCACCGGTCTCGGCGCGGCGTCTTCGTCGTGCTCCTACGCGGCCGTCGCGGTCGCGAAGAGCCTTTTCGAAAAAGGGGCCTCGGCCAGCGCGGCGCTCGCCTTCCAGTTCGCCTCGACGAACCTCGTCTGGGAACTGGGCCTCGTGCTCTGGGTGCTGATCGGCTGGCAGTTCGCGCTCGCCGAGTACCTCGGCGGACTGGTGATGATCGCCTTGATGGCGCTGCTCCTGCGCCTCTTCGTCTCACCCCGGCTGGAGGCGCAGGCGCGCGAACATGCTCAGAGCGCCGACGCCGGCCATCAGCATCACAGCGCGGGCGCGCAGATGAGCTGGGCTGCACGACTCACCGACGTGGCGGCCTGGTCTGACGTCGCGCACAACTTCCGCGCCGACTGGCGGATGCTCTGGAAGGAGCTGGCGATCGGCTTCCTGATCGCCGGTTTCGTCGCCGAGCTTCCGGCCAGCGTCTTCAGCCGCCTCTTCCTCGCGGGCTCGCCGCACGCGCTTCAGGTCGTCTGGGGAGCGTTCATCGGACCGCTGATCGCGGTCCTCTCGTTCGTCTGCTCGGTCGGAAACGTCCCGCTGGCGGCCGTGCTCTGGAGTCACGGGATCAGCTTCGCGGGCGTGATCGCCTTCGTCTTCGCCGACCTGATCGTCCTGCCGATCCTCGCGATCTACCGCAAGTACTACGGCGCTCGCTTCGCGGTGCGAGTGGCGGCCTTGATGTTCGTGACGATGGTCCTCGCGGCGCTCACGATAGAGCTGCTGTTCGGCGGCCTGGGACTGATCCCGAGCGGCGCCCGCCCCAGCGCAAGCGACATCTTCGGCTCGGTCCGCGTCGATTACAAGCTCGTGCTGAATGCGGCCGCGGTCCTCATCTTCGCTGCGCTCTTCTGGCTGACTGCCCGGCGCGGCGCCACCGACCCCGTTTGCGGGATGCAGGTGGACCGCGCCAAGGCACTCAGCAAGCGCTCCGCCGGACGGACGCTCTACTTCTGCTCGGAGCACTGCCGGCGGGCGTTCGAGACCGGCGACGCCAGGGGCTGACGCGCGCGCGCCGTTCAGGCTCCTCGCCGCCGGAGCGCTCCCGCGAGCGCGACCGCCAGGGCCAGCGCCGCCAGCACCACGGCGATCACGCTCAGCGTGCTCGTGGCGTTGCCGGCAACATGAACGGCCGCCGCGCTCTGGGTGCCGGTCTCCCCGGGGAGTGGTCCCGCCTCACCGCCGGCCACGTCCTCGATCACCCCGCCCGCCTTCGTGACGTTGACCGTCGGCGCCGGGTAGTTGGCGCTGGGCGGACCGATCCAGTAGGCGTTCTGGCCGCTGCTGTAGTACTCGACCGTCTTGAATGCGAGCGAGCGTCCGGCGATCCCGCTCGGCATCGCGATCGACAGCGGGAACTGTACGAAGAAGCCGTTGTCGATCCGTCCGAGCGCCGAGCGATCGCCGGTCCAGGTGATCTCCGAGACCTCCTGGTTGACCGGGCCGTCCGGCGTCTGGAGTGGCTTTTTGAGGTTCGTGATCGTCTCGTGCACCGTCCAACCGGGGACGTTCTCGGTGTCGACATCGGTGAATCCGGGTGGCATCGCCACCACGACCTTGTAGGCGTAGGCGCCGGGCTGCTCACCGGGGACGCGCACGTTGAGCGTCACGTAGGCGCCGGCGGGGATCGTGTTCGGATGCAGGCTGACATGGGCTTCGGCGACCGCCGGAAGCACGAGTGCCCCAACTGCGGCCGCGATCGCTGCGATGCGCTTCACGGTCTGGCTCCTTTTCGTGTCGGTGGTGGCGATCACCGGATCGGCACCTCGATCTGCTTGATGTACTCGTCGAAGAGCGACACGCGATCGACGATCTCGATCGTCCACGTGCCGGCCGGCGAAAGGACTGCCGCGGGGATCGTGTAGTGGCCGGGACCGGAGATGTAGGCCTTCAACTGCAGCGGGCCGATGCTCTTTGACGGCAGCTCCGCCGTCACCGTCAGCTGCTTGGTGGCGGTGAACTGCGTGCCGGTCCTGGCATTGATCATGTAGAGGTGAATCGCGTTCGGCCCGACTCGAGCGGGCGTGAGGTACATCTCGAGCTCCGCCGGGCCGAACCGCGTGTTCAGTGAGAACGGGCCGCTCGCCGCATCGATCGGTGGCGCGTAGGCGACGAGCGCCGCCGTGACAGCGAAGACGCTCGCCATCGCCGCCAGCTCGCCGCGGGTCGTTCGCGCCAGCATGACGCCGGTCGCGCCGGGCGTGGCACCGCTGCCGCTCAGCCGCCTGAGCATTGGGATGATGCGCTCGCGGTTGACGGCGCCGAGCCCGATCAGGATCGCCAGCAGCATCGTCTTGATCAGGATGAGCGCGCCGTACGTCGAGGTCGTGAGCGCGCTCAGCGAGCGAACGTCGATGTAGGCCTGCACCACCCCGGTGAGGGCGATCACGATGACCGACGCGAGGGCCAGCGGCGAAAAGCGAGCGAGCGTCGCCAGCAGAAGCGGCGTTCGCTCCGCCGGCTCCAGCGCTCGCGTCGCCGCCGGCAGCGCGAACACGATCGTCGCGATGCCGCCGACCCACAGACTCGCGGCGGCGACGTGCAGCACATCGACGGGAAAGAACACGGCGACCGGCGACTGGATGCTGGCGTGCCCGGCGAGCGCCGGCGTCATGACGAGGTAGGCGCCACCGAGCGCGATCAGTGCCCGCGCGGGGAGGTGGCGGCGGGCGATCAGTGACGCGCCGATCACGAGCCAGGCGAGCGCGCGCACGCCCCAGACCCACCCAAAGCGGCTGTCGAGCGTGCTCGATATCACGTCCGACTTGAGCGATGACCAGAGCGAGAGGCCACTGGCTTCGGCGCCCTGGAGGAGGATTCCGAGGACGCTCACGACGACGCCGAGCGCAACGGCAAGCGTCAGGATCCGGCCGATCCGCCGGGCAAACGCCCCAGCGAATGCTTCAGCCAGCCGCTCGTCCCCGCGAACGGCGGGAGCAACCGCGACGAGCAGGAACGCCAGCGTTCCGATCAGCAATGACAGTGAGACGTAGTCGAGCGCGCGCACGACGCCGAACGCCACGTTGGTCACCGGGCCCGACTTGTTGCGGTCGATCAGCCCAGCGACCGACTGCGACGCTTTGCTCGCGTGCCCGATGTTGAAGACGAGCCCGCCGTAGACGATGTGCGTGTCGGCCGAGACGACGCGGTAGGTCCCGGTGTAGGTCCCGTCGGGGAGGTGTGAGGGTAGACCGACACCCATCCAGTGCTCGTTGCCGTCCGGGTGCGAGACATCGCCGCTGTCAACCTCGTTGCCGGCGGCGTTGTAGACGCGAACCGCGCCGATCGTTCCACCGACGGCTTGGTTGAACTCGAAGATCACCTCGCGCGGGGTAGTTTTCAGCGTCGTTCCCGACACCGGCTGGGTGCCGAGGAGCTGCGCGTGGGCCATCGCGCTCGCTGGCGCGAGCACGAGTGCGATGAACGCGATGGCCGTCGCGATCGCGTAACGACCTGATCGTTTTGGCATGTCTCCTGCTCTCACGAAGGGGCGGGGCATGCGCTCCCGTCCGAGTTCGGCGAGCGCGAAGCGCGGGCTACGTCGTCAGGAGCGGCGGCGGGCGGACCGCCAACGAGCGCGCGAGCAACTCACGGTGACCGAGCGTCCCTGCGAGCGGTCGCGCTGCACCGAGCCTGCGCGGGGCACGCCTGATGGCGCTGGCGCGACGCAGAAGCGCGACGAGTCGCGCTTCGCCGGCGTAGCGCCCGAGCATGAGTGGCGCCGCCAAGAGGATCGCCGGCGCCAGGAACAGGACGCCCGCGTCGAGGCCGCGCGCTGCGGCCCAGGCGACGACGAACACGAGTAACGCGAGCCCGGCGAGCCGCTTGCGGCGCGTCACCAGGCCTCCCGCGACGGGCGAGCCGGTGCGCCGGCGTCCCCCGCGCGGCGTCTGCGAACGACGACCACGAACAAAACACTAGCGATAAGAATCACGACGAACGCGATGATCGCGCCAATCGGGACGGTGAACGGCTTCTCGCCGATCCAGACGAGCTTTCCGTAGAGAGTCCCGGGCGTCGCTCCGACCTGGAACGGGACGGTCCAATGGAAGACGAGCGTCGTCTTGTCGACGTTGTGCACCTCGTAGGGCACGGCGGTCGAAGTAAAGTGGATCCGGTGGTCGTGCCAGGTGAACGCGCCGGTCTTCGCGACCGTGACCCAGTCCGCGGGTGCGCTGGAGGTGGCGTTGGCGGGCGGGGCAACACCGCCGGCGAAGAAGCTCTGGTTCTGGTAATAGGCCGGCGAGTTCTCGTTCAACTCGACGCTGCCGCTCGCCAGGATCCGCAGGTACGGCTGATGGCCCGCGTATCCGTAGACGGTCACGGTCTGATTGCTGCGGTTGATCAGCTGAATCTCGTCATTGAGGTCGATCACGCGCCAGCTGACACCCTTGACGACCGGTGAGACGCGAACGAGCGTCGAGCGGTAGTGCACGTTGGTCGCGTCGATTTGGCCGCTGACGGTCTGAGAGATCGGTTTCGCGGCGGCCGCACCGGGCAATGCAAGCAGCACCGCTGCGGCCGCCACGGCGATGCGACAACGGTGCATGCACGCGACTCTAGAGCAGCGGGACCGCATGTTGAAGCGATAAGCGTCGCCGTCGGATCAGCCTCTGCGTCCGCGATCTCAACGCGGAGCAGCATGCCGGCGCGTGCGCGCGTTCGACTCCCCAACGCGGCGCGTTGACGACCCATTCACCAGCCGCCGCTCGACGGAGGAGATGCGGGCCGAGGAGCTTGACCGGTTGCGTTGCGGTTATTTCAACGTCTCTATGAATGCGACCAGCGCGCGCACGTCGGCCGGCTTGCTCGCCAGATGGTCGCCCTGGATCGCCTCGGCCATGACCTCTCCCGGGTAGCCATTGACCGTCATCGCGTCCGGATCGACGATGTGCTTCGTCAGGTACGCCGCCGTCGCGATCACGGTGCGGCCGCTCGTGAGGCGAACGTTGCTGAGGTAGAGCCCCTTCCATGAGGGCCCGGTGTCCGGGCCGCCGTTCAGCGTGTGGCAGTCCTCGCAACCCTGACTGGCGTAGAGCTGCCTGCCGCGCGCGGCGAGGGACGTTGCTCCCGGCTTCCC
>JBEKBL010000089.1:0-7347 GCA_050015415.1 Solirubrobacteraceae bacterium | reverse complement strand
CCCGAGGTCGTCTGCCTCTGCGCCTACGGCGCGCTGGTCCGTGAGCCGATCCTGTCGACCTACGAGATCCTCAACGTCCATCCGTCGCTGCTTCCGCGCTGGCGCGGCGCGGCACCCGTCGAGCGGGCGCTGATGGCCGGCGACGAGCGGACCGGGGTGTCCCTCATCAGGCTCGTCGCGGAGCTCGACGCGGGGCCGCTTTGCGCCGCCGGGGCAACCCGGATCGAGCCGCAGGACGACTTCGCGGCGCTCGCCGGCAGGCTCGCGGCGATCGCTTCAAGGCTGCTGATCGAAGCGCTCGACGGTCCTCGCACCTATGTGCCCCAACAGGAAGACGGCGTCACCTACGCCGAGAAGATCGCGCCTGACGATCGCATCCTCGACTCGGCGAAAACCGCCGGCGAGCTCGAGCGCATCGTGCGGGCCCTCCATCCCCACATCGGCGCCAGAACTCCAGCCGGCCTTGGAGTCAGCAAGGCAAGGGTCGCCGGCGAGGAGGCCGTGGCGGCAGGCGATCTCGTGGTGCGCGAGGGGCATCTTCTCTACGGAGCCGCCGACGAGCCTTTGGAGCTCCTTCGCGTGAAGCCTCCCGGCGGTCGGGAAATGGACGCCGCCGCTTACCTCCGCGGCCATGCCCTCTAACGCACGCCGTGTCGCGCTCGAGGTGCTGCGCCGCACCTTCGAGCAGGGCGCCTACACCGACCGCGCCTTCCAGTCCGCGGCTGACGGTCTGAGCCCACGCGACCGAGCGCTTGCCATGCGCCTCGCCTACGGCGCGGTCCAGCGGCGGGCCACACTCGACTACCTGATCGAGTGCGCCGCCGAGCGGCCGCTCGCAAAGCTCGAACCGCTCGTCGTGGCGGCGCTGCGCCTCGGCGCCTACGAGCTCTGCTTCACCCACGACGCCGAGCACGCTGCGGTGAACGACGCCGTTGAGCTGGCACGCGGTTCGCGCGGACAAGCGCTCGTCAACGCGGTCCTGCGTCGCCTCGCCCGAGAGAAGACGCAGCTGCTCGGGGCGCTCGAGGACAGGACAGCGGCCGGCGCCGCCACGCTTCATTCGGTCCCGCGATGGCTCGCCGAGGAATGGTTTGAGAGCCTCGGCGCCGATGGCGCCCGCGCGCTCCTCGCGCGCTGCAACGAGCCCGCCGAGCACGCGCTGCGCGCCAACACGCTCGTCACCGACGCGACCAACCTAGCCGCAACGCTGGACGTGCAGACGACGCTCCCAGGCGAGCCGCCCGAGGCGGTGCTCGTACGCGGCCAGTTCGACGCCCACGGCTCACCGCTCTGGAGCGCCGGACACTTCATGCCGCAGTCGCGCGCATCGATGCTCTCCGCTCGCGCACTCGATCCCCAGCCCGGCGAGCGAGTCCTCGACATGTGCGCCGCACCGGGCGCGAAAACGACCCACCTCGCGGCGCTCATGCACGACCAAGGCGCGATCACAGCGGTCGAGCGCCACAAAGGCCGCGCCGCAGCGCTACGGGCGACTCTTGCCAGGATGAAGGTCCACATCGCCGAGGTCCAGGTCGCGGACGTCGGCGAATTGCCCGCCAACGGCCTGCAATTCGACCGCGTCCTGTTGGATGCCCCGTGTTCCGGGCTCGGTACGATCCACTCGAGGCCCGACCTGCGCTGGCGGGTCTCGCCAGACACTGTGCAAGCGCTCGCCTCAGAGCAGGCACGGCTATTGTCCGCAGCAGCTCTCGCGACGGCCCCTGGCGGAACGCTCGTCTACTCGACTTGCACGATCTCGGCGGCCGAGAACGAGCGGCAGATCGGAGCCTTCCTCGATGAGCAGCACCAGTTTCAAGCGATCGACCTCGAGCCCCTCTTTCCGGCGTGGCGGCATTTCCGCGGCGGCGGCCAGCTGCTCGCGCTGCCACACCTCCAGGGCAGCGACGGCTTCTTCGTCGCGGCGCTGCGGCGGGAGGGGTGAGCATGATCGCTGAGGCCCAGTTCGGACCGCTCTGCCCGCACTGCAATGAGCCCTGGCTGCGGCCGACGAACCTCCCGGGGCGCTACCGCTGCGTGTACTGCCTGCACCGCTTCGAGCTGGTCTCGGTTTGCCCCGACTGCGGCGAGCATTCGACGATCGTGCGGATGGAGACCACAGCGATGGTCATTTGCGGCAACTGCGGCGGGAACATGCTCGTCGAGATATGACGCCGGAGCAGCTCGCACAGCCGCGTGTCGCGCCGTCGATCCTCGCCGCCGACTTCTCCCAGCTCGGCGCCCAGGTGCGTGTAGTCCTGGACGCCGGCGCGCGGATCATCCATGTCGATGTGATGGACGGCCATTTCGTGCCGCCGATCACGATGGGCCCGCTGGCCGTCGGCGCGCTGCGCGAACTGACGAGCGAATACGGCGCGCTGCTCGACGTCCACCTGATGATCGAGCGCCCCGAGCACCAGGTCAGCGAGTTCACGCGCGCCGGCGCCGACATCATCACGATCCACGCCGAGTCGACGCCCCACCTCGACTACGCGCTGGCGGAGATCCGCGCGGGTGGCGCCGCCGCCGGGCTCGCGGTCTGCCCGTCTACGCCGGTCACCGTCTACGGCGAGCTGGCGGCGGCGATCGATCTCGCGCTGTGCATGAGCGTCAACCCGGGCTGGGGCGGCCAGCGGTTCATCGAAGCCTCGATCGGCAAGCTGCGGCGTCTGGCGCCACTGCTCGGCGAGGGCGTGGTGCTCGAAGTCGACGGAGGCATCGCACCCGGGACGGCCGAACGCTGCGAGGCCGCCGGCGCCGGCGTGTTCGTGGCCGGCACCGCGGTGCTCGGCACCAAGGACCCCGCGGCCAGCTACGTCGCGCTAGCCGAGGCCGTCGGCGACCCGCGGCGGTAGAGCAGCGCCAGGGCGAGCGCCAGCAGGCCGGCGGCGCCCGCGTAGCCGACCTCCGTCCGGCGGACCTCATCGCCGATCGGCGCGAGCAGCATCCAGACCACGAACAGCGCCGCTGCGCCGAGCCACAGCACCGCAGCGCGCCCCGCCTGGCCGCGCGCAAGGGCGGCCTGGTTGAGAGTGCCCGCCGACAGGTGCAGGCCCATGCCGATCGCTACGACCGCCAGCCCGAGGCGGCCGTAGGGGTACTTGTAGCCGAAGACGTGCTGCATTACCGACGGGCCCACCGCGACCAGCCCGAGCGCTGTCGCGAGCGCAAAGACGGCGATCGCCGCGATCGTGATGCGGATCGCCCGAGCGAAGGCGGCCTTGCCGGCCGTTGCCTCGAGTCCCGCCAGGTGCGGCAGCAGCGATGTCTGGATCGCCTGGAAGAGCTGCAGCGGCGCGCGCGTGATGAGCAGCAGGTCGAACACCGTTCCCGGTAGCGATGCCTTGGTGCTCGTGGCGTAGACCGTCAGCACGGCGGCGTTGAGCAGCGTCTGCTCGGCGAGCTGGATGCCCGAGACGGAGATCGCGAAGCGGCCGCCGAGTCGGATCGACAGGTCGCTCGCCGCCTCTTCGATCCCCTCCGCGGCAGGACCCTCGAGCGCGGCGTCGCTCACCTGCGGTGGGCGGCTCGCGCGCTGGGCGCGGCTGGCGAAGGCCGCCGGGACGACGACCAGCGAGACAAATGGCGCCGCCGCGATACCGATCGCGATCGCCGACTGGCCGTGCGAGATCCCGACCGCGGCGGCTAGCACGAAGGCGAAACGCGACGCCGACTCCATGAAGACGAGTCCGCCGTAGAGCGCGAAGTACTTGTGGCCGGCGAGCCAGCCACGCGCAAAGTAGCTCGCCGCGTAGGCGATCACGCCGACGACGAGGATCCAGTACAGCGTCGTCGAGGCGAACACGCCGTGGGCGAGGGTGTGGTGCAGCGGCAGCGCGACCGCAAGGAAGACGAGCGCGAACGCCCCCTGGATCGCCATCGGCACGCGTAGCCGCTGGCGTGCGAGCCCGCGCGCACGGCGGTCGGCGATCGTGCGCGAGAGCAGCTGCTCGATCGGCCGGTAGATCACGCTGATGATCACGAACATCACCGACCACAACACGTCGATCTTGCTGTACTGCGGCCGCTCGTGGGCAAGCACGTGGCTCGCGACCGCGAAGTAGGCGAAGGTCAGGACGCCGGTGGAGGCGATCCCGATCGAAAGCATCCGCGCGCCGCTCGCGTAAGAGCGACCCCCGCCCGGCTCAGACGTGGACAAGCACCATCGTCCAGGGGAAGGGCGAGCGCGTCTCGATGACCTCGCCGTGCTCGCTGCACAGCGCGACGATCGCGCGCCGCGAGAAGTGGTTGACGTGCCCGGGGGTGTTGCCGAGATCGCGCAGATAGGCGCCGCGCGCCATGTTGACCGCCCGCCAAAGCGGCTCGCGCGGGACCGAGATCAGCACGTGGCGCTGCGCGCATCGCACCATCTCGGCCAGCGTGTGCGCCGGGTCGGGCACGTGCTCGAGAACTTCGGTTGCGATCACCACGTCGAACTCGCCGTCGGCGAATGGCAGGTGCTCGGCACGATGGGCGATGTACTCGAGATTCGGCTCGCCGCGCTCGGCCCACTCGGCCGCGATCCGCGGATCGTCGAGGTCGACGCCGACGACCCGCGCCGGCGCGAGCCGCTGCGCCCAGCGCTGGGTGAGCACCCCCTCGCCGCAGCCCAGGTCGAGCAGCGACTGCGCGTCGGTGCTCTCCAGCAGGTCGTCGAGGTTGCGTTGGAAGCCGCGCATCAGGACCCGCGCAATCGGGTTGCGGGTGTTGTACTTGTCGTAGGTGTTGCCTAAGACGACTCCGTCGGCGGAATAGCTCGCATTGCTCAAGACGGCACGCCCTCACGCTCGCTCGCGGGACTCGCCTCGCCACCGTCCGACGGCGGATCGTCGACGCGCTCGGGCGCAGTCGCCTGGCCACTGCCGCCAGGCTCGTAGTGAGACGGCTCGACGCCGAGCTTCAGCTCGATCCGGCGGACGCGCTCGAACGTGCGCTGGATCATCGTCCGCTGCGCGCTCAGCAGGTCGCCGATGACACCGAGCGCTCCGACCATGACCGCGGCGTTGAACAGCACGGCGCCGAGGATCAGCGACTGGACGTGGCCGCTGCCGTTGCCCTCGATGTAGGCGACGAGGAAGCGGGTCCAGACGCCGAGGGCGGCAATGCCGAGGATCGCCGCGGCCAGCAGGAAAACGCGGAGCGGCTCGTACTGGGAGTAGATGCGGAAGATTGAGATCGCGCTGCGGCGTACGTAGGCGCCGACGGAGGTGAACAGTCGCGACTCACGCGTCTTCGGATTGGTGCGGACGGGGACGTGGTCGATCGCGACGAGCTGCTTGCCGGCCTGGATCACGCCCTCGAGCGTGTAGGTGAAGCTCGAAACGACCATGATCTGGAGCGCCGCCTCGCGGTTGTAGGCGCGGAACCCGGAGGTCGTGTCGGGCACGGTGGTGCCGGAGGCGTGGCGAACGACCCACGAGCCGAGCCGCTGCAGGCGCCTCTTGCGGCGCGAGAAGTCGGCAACCGACCCAACCCCACGGTCCCCGATCACCATGTCGGCGCGCCCGGCGACGATCGGCTCGACGAGCTTCGCGATGTCGCCGCCGAAGTACTGGTTATCGGCGTCGGTGTTGACGATCACGTCGGCGCCGAGCTTCAGCGCCGTGTCGAGACCGGCTTGGAAGGCGCTCGCGAGGCCCTTGTTGTTCGGCAGGCGGACGATGTGATCGACTCCGTGGGCGCGAGCGACCGCGACAGTCGCGTCGGTCGATCCGTCGTCGATGATCAGCCACTCGACCGTGTCGAACCCAGGCACTTCGCGCGGCAGGTCGGCGAGCGTCGCGGGCAGCTGCGCCGCCTCGTCCTTGCACGGAATCTGGATGATCAGCTTCATCGGTAGCCGCATTCTCTCTCGCCCTGCAGGTGAGCTCGTCGCGGTCGCTCGCGGCGAGGCGGCCGCTCGCTGCGTCCACGGCGGTGCCGTAAACTCGCCGACCATCATCCCAGAGTTCCGCGGGCAGACCAAGGCCCGCGCGGTCGGGCCGGGCCTGGGGCGTTTACTGCAATGGAAAGTGCGACAGCCAGCGGGGTGAACCCCCCCTTGCTCATGCGGCTGCGCGCCGTTCCCCCTGCGAGCTGGGCGAAGCTCGCCTTCGCCGTGCTCTGCCTGGCGGCGCTGATCGGCTTCTTCGTCTTCCCGACATACCCGATCTACGACTCCGAGTACTACCTGCTCTGGGGCCGCGAGATCCTCCACCTGCACACGCCTTCATTCACGGCCTACGACGCACCGACCGAGCACCCGCTCGCGGTCGCCTTCGGCACGGTGCTCGCGATCTTCGGCGGCTCCGCCCTTCGCATCGAGGTGCTCTGCGCGATCGCCTCGTTCATGGTCCTCGCCGCCGGCCTCTACCGCCTGACGCGCGTCGCCTTCGCGCCGATCGTCGCCGCCGTCGCGGTCTTCCTGCTGCTGACGCGCTTCAACCTGGCGTTCCTTGCGATCCGCGGCTACGTCGACATCACCTACCTCGCCGCGGTCGTCTGGGCCGCCGCGCTCGAGGTCGAGCGCCCGCGCCGTGGCACGCCCGTGTTCGCCCTGCTCCTGATCGCCGAACTGATCCGCCCCGACGCCTGGCTGCTCGCGGGCCTCTACTGGCTGTGGTGCGCACCGGCGGTCGGCTGGCCGCAACGGATCCGTTGGGCAGCGCTGATCGCCGTCGGACCGATCGTCTGGGCGGGGCTCGACCTGATCGTCACCGGCAACCCGCTGTGGTCGCTGCAGGCCACCAACAACCTCGCGGTCGCGCTCAACCGCACGGTGCCGCTGAGCGGCGTCCCCGCCGCAACCGGGAAGTACCTCACCGGCCTGATCAAGGCGCCGCTCGTCGCCGGCGGCGTCGCCGGCATCCTGCTGTCGGCCTGGCTGATGCCGAAGCGGATGTGGACCGCGCTCGCCGTGCTCGTCTCCGGCCTCGCGACGTTCGTCGTCATCGCCGGCGCCGGGCTGTCGGTGATCGACCGCTACCTGCTGCTGCCCGCCGTGATGCTGCTCGCCTTCTGCGCCTTCGCCCTGACCGGCTGGACGATGCTCCAGCATGGCCCGGCCCGCCGCATCTGGTCGCTCGCCGCCGCCGTGCTCGTGATCTACGGCGTCTACAGCTACGCCTCGGTCCTGAGCCTCGGCTACGTCGAGTCGGAGCTCGGCTTCCGCGACAACGGGCACACTTCGCTCGCGGCGATCCTCGCGAAGCCACAGGTCAAGCACGACCTGCGCTGCGGTCCGGTCTCGGTCCCCAACCACAAGCTGATCCCCGACACGCGCTGGCTCCTCGACCGCGGCGCGAGCGGCGTCATCGCGCGCAGCCGTGCCGACGACGACCCGCGGCTCGAGGCACGGATCAGCCACGGCGT
>JBEKBL010000088.1:0-7358 GCA_050015415.1 Solirubrobacteraceae bacterium | reverse complement strand
GTTGCGCGTGGCCTCGATGGTGATGCTCTTCAACACCGCCGCGATCGGCCTGTTTGCCGTCATCAGCATGTGGATCATCTGCCGAGCGTCGCTACTCGCGAGAGACCCCGTGCCGGTGTTCCCACAGCAGGGGACGCGTGTCGCTTTCCTCACGACGATCGTGCCGAGTCAGGAGCCGATCGCGATGGTCCGGCGAACGCTCGAGGCAGCTCTACGGGTTCGCCATGACGGACCGATCGACGTTTGGTTGCTGGACGAGGGAGACGATCCCGAGGTGAAAGAGACCTGCAGCGCGCTTGGCGTGCGGCACTTCAGCCGCCACGGAATAGAACGGTGGAATCAGCCAACCGGCCCGTTCAAGGCGCGTACCAAGCACGGAAACTACAACGCGTGGCTCTTCTCGCACGGCGTTGACTACGATTTTCTCGTATCGGTCGATTCCGATCACGTGCCGATCGCGAGCATGGCAGAGCGACTGCTCGGGTACTTTCGCGATCCCGACGTCGCTTACGTCGTCGGTCCGCAGGTCTACGGCAACTCCGATCAGTTCATCTCCAGGTGCGGCGAGTCCCAGCAGTTCGTGTTCCAGTCGCTGCTGCAGCGTGCTTCGAACGCGGGAGGGATTCCAATGCTCGTGGGCACGAACAACGCGATGCGGATCGAGGCGCTGGTCGCGATCGGAGGACTGAAGGACTCCGTCACAGAGGATCTGGCAACGAGCATCGCCGTGCACTCGACGCGCAATCCAAAGACCGGCCGCCGCTTCCGCTCGGTGTACACACCCGACCTTTTGGCGGTCGGGGAAGGCCCGACGACGTTCACCGACTACTTCATCCAGCAGGGCCGGTGGGCACTCGGCGCGATCGAGGTGATCCTCGTCCAATTTCCACGGTCCGTGCTGCGGCTGGGACCGCGCCGAGCGATCCATTACGCGCAGCTGCTGACCTACTACCCGACGTCGGGGCTTGCGTGGATGCTCGGTGTCACGAGCGGCCTCATCTATCTCATACTCGGAGTCGGCGGACTGACCGTCTCACCGCACCTGTGGTTGCTCCTTTATTTCGATGGCGCCGCCCTGCAGATCGGGTTGTACTTCTGGAATCGCCGGCACAGCATCAGCCCGCATGAGGAGGAGGGTTCGCCAGGGTTGAACGGGCTCTTCATCTCGGCGCTCTCAGCGCCGATCTACGCGGCGGCGCTGTTCGCCGGGCTACGACGTCGGCGGACCGCGTTCGCCGTGACCCCGAAGGGCGACGCCAGGAGCCGCGACAGCACGCACACGTTCCGCCTCCACTTTATGTGGGCTGCGCCGATCATCCCCGGCTTCGTCATTGCGGGGCTGCGCGGCCACATCAACCCTTGGATGGCCGTGTGGTCGGTGCTCTCGCTCGTTGTCTGTCTCGTGCCGATCGCGATGTGGTGGGTGGGCCGCCTGAGGGCACGCGGCACGCGTCTGCGGCGCGCGAGGAGCACGAGGCCGCGACGGGGCCGGCAGGCGCTCGAGAGCCCAGCGCACCCGCTCGTTGCCACCACTGAGGCGAGCACCGAGGCGGCGTGATGAGTCCGCGACGACGGCCTCGGGGCCGCATCCACAAGAACATCGTTGCGCTCGTGCTCACGGCAATCCTGCTCGCGGTCAACGGCCCAGTGATCGTGTCGGTCGCCGCTGGCGTGATTCACAACTACGTGATCAACACCAAGGCCTACAAGGTGAAATACGGACACTGGGTGACCCTTCACCTCCAGGCCAAGTACAAGATCAACGCGATCCATTCGGCGCTGCTCTACACCGGCAAGGTGCTGATCGTCGCCGGCTCGGGGAACAACCTCGGGAACTTCAGGGCGGGGCGGTTCAAGTCGATGATCTACAACCCGGCGAACAACACGTTCAAGCTGATCCACACGCCGAGCGACATGTTCTGCTCCGGCCATACGTTTCTCCCGGACGGGAAGCTGCTGATCGCTGGCGGCACCGCCCGCTACGAGGTCCTCGCAACCGCCGTGAAGCAGGCTGCCGGCGTGTTGCTGATCAACGACCAGTCGCCGAACGGTCGCCCCTTCAAGCTGCCCGCCGGGACGAAGCTCGAGTCACCGACCGGACTGATCTACGTCACTACGGTGGGGGTCACGATCGATCCGGCGACCAAGCGAACCCAGCGGGTCGGTCGGCGCAATGTCACGACGGTCACCGAGAGCCAAACCCCGACCTGGGTTCATGCGATCAAGAAAGGCAAGCGGGCAGACATCACGCGGTTGACCCAGTTCACGATCCTCGGCCACCATCCGGTATCGGCGAAGAACCTCTACGGCGTGACGAACACGCTCAACATGACCCAGCAAACGTTCTGGGGCTCGCACAAGTCCTACATCTTCAACCCGGCGACCGAGACCTACCAGCGCGTCAGCAACCTCAACATCGCCCGCTGGTACCCCTCGCTCGTCGGCCTCAAGAACGGCGAGGTACTCGCCGTGTCGGGGCTCAACGAGTTTGGGCAGATGATCCAGGGCCAGACCGAGATCTTCTCGGAGGCGACGAAGAAGTGGACGCTGACGCCGAAGCTCACGCGCGTATTCCCCACCTACCCGGCGCTGTTTTTGATGCCGGACGGGAACCTCTTCTTCAGCGGCAGCAACGCCGGGTACGGGTCAGCGACGGTCGGTCGAACCCCCGGCATCTGGAACCTCACGACGAACGCCTTCACCGACATCCGCGGGCTCAAGGATCCGCAGTACACGGAGACCAGCGGGAGCGTCCTGCTACCGCCCGCCCAGGCGCAGAAGTACATGATCATCGGCGGTGGCGGCGTCGGGCAATCGAACAAGGGGACCGGACGGACGGCGATCGTCGACCTCAACGACAAGCACCCGCACTGGACCCCGGGGCCGAGCCTGCCCGTCCAAACGCGCTACCCGGACGTCGTGATCCTGCCTGACAACCAGGTCCTCATCACCAACGGCTCGAAGTACTACCGCGGCGAGCTCGGCTCGGACATCCTCACCTGCCATGTCTACAACCCGGCGACGAACAAGCTCAGCGCGCTAGCCAGCCCGACCGTCGGCCGCGACTATCACTCCGAGGCGCTGCTGCTGCCCGACGGACGCGTCATCACGCTGGGCGGCAACCCGCTGTTCGGCAACAGCACCGACAGCATCAACGGCTACTTCCAGCAGGAGATCGAGATCTACTCGCCGCCCTACCTCTACCACGGCGTGCGACCGAAGATCACGGGCGGACCGCGCCAGCTCAGCCGCGGCGAGACGGCGCTGTTCGACACGCCGAACGCGAGCCTGATCGAGGGCGCGCGACTGATCGCGCCGGGCGCCGCGACACACGTCACTGACACGGTCCAGCGCTCGATCGAGCTGAGCGTCGTCCGCGAAGGCAACAAGATCAGCGTCACGATCCCGAGCAACGAGGGGCTCGTGCCGTCCGACTGGTACATGCTGTTCGTCACCAACCCGGCCGGCACACCGTCGACGGCGTACTGGGTGCACGTCGACTGAGCGGTTGGCGGTTGCGGCGCAGCTCGCGGTTTGGCCCGCGCCGTCTACATGCCGCTCCCGCGTGGACGCAGTAGCGACCGAGCCAGCGGTACGAGCGGCGCCGGCGGACGGCGCCTGTTGGAGAGGCGCACGAGGATCAGCAGCACCGTCGGTAGCACCGTCAGCACGACGACGGCGATGAACCAGGCGGCGCCGCTGTCGCTGCCCTCGCCGAGCGTGTGGATCACGCTGAGCACCCAGGCGAGCGCGGTCAGGCGGTGCAGGATCTTCCAGCGCGCGATGCCGATCGATCCGCGGATGTAATAGGAGAGGCCGAGCAGGATCGTGCCCCAGCCGCCGATGATCCCGATCGCCATGTACGGCTCGCGGTAGTTGAGCTGGACGGGGATTGCGATGTCGGCGATGCTCGGGTGGAAGTAGGAGTCCTCGAACAGCGCGAGCACATGCAGCGCGATCATTGCGAATGCCGCGAGCGACAGCGCTTCGTGAGCAACGCGCAGATCCGACCCGCTCGCCGTGTCCAGCCGCCCGCTCAGCGCGACGCCGGCGCCGACAGAGGCGCTGACCAGCACCAACGCCGCGATGCCTGCCGCGCGGGCCGTGATCCAGATCACGTTGGCGCTCAGGGCGATCGACGACAATGCGTCAGGACTGCCGCGTGGTCACTGGAGCATTGATGTCGATCGAACCGCCCGGTCCGGCCGCGAGATGTGCGTTGCCGTCGTTCCCGAGCACCGCGACCGCGTTCCAGGAGACCAGCAGCACACCCACGGTGCCGGCTGCGATGCCCAAACGCAGACGCCTCGCTCGCCGCGCTCGGTCGCCGCGTGGCCGCTGCCCGCCGGACAAAACGGAATCGCTTGAAGCGTCAGACATAGCGTGAATATTGGCGCATGCCGATCCACGCCGGTTGGGCTGCGGGTGTACTGTGGAAGAGCAGTCGGCCTTGCCCCACCGCTAAGAGGCAGTTGCCGAGGGCGACCGCACCAGGCCGCAGCGCCAGCCACGATGCCTGCCGGTGATGGAGCGACCGCGGAACGAGCTTCTCCCGAGCGCAGGGCCTTCTGCCTTTTATGGGCAGAAGGACAACGAGGGAGAAGCCGTGCCTGATGAACGCTTGACCGGCGGCCAGCTCGCTACCGCGATCTCGAATGCCGTCGTACGACGCATGGCCGAAGTCAGCGGCCGTGGGCCGAGCCGAGCCAGAACAACACTCGGACAGGACACGATCTTTGTCGTGGTCGAGGACACGCTGACGCGAGCCGAGCGGGAGTTGGTGCGAATCGGCGACCAGGAGCTCGTGCTGAGGCTGCGCGAGGGCCTCCAGCGCGCGATGCACGAATCGCTCGACGGTGACATCGAGCGTCTGACCGGCCGGCCCGTCGTCGGGTTCATGAGCACCAACAACATCGACCCGGATCTCGCCGTCGAGGTGTTCGTCCTCGGACCGGGCGCGGCGAGCGGCCGCACGATCAGCGGCGGCGTTGCCGCTTGAGCCCCGCCCAGAGTTAGCGTTACTACGCTCGCGATGCGCCATCGCGTCGTTGGCGTGTTCGTGGCGCCGCAGGCGCCGGTGTGAACCCCGGGAGCTCGAGATCGATCCGGGCGCCACGACCGTCCGCGTTCTCGCCCGCGGCGACGGATCCGCGGTGCGCCTCGGCGATCGCGCGCACGATCGCGAGGCCGAGGCCGGCGCCACCCGCGGAGCGGGTGCGTGCGGGGTCGGTGCGATGAAAGCGCTCGAAAACGCGCGTGCGCTCGCCGGCGGGGATCCCGTCGCCGTCGTCGCTCACGCTGAAGCGCAGGCGATCCGGGGCGAGCGACGTGACGTCGAGGCGCACGAGCCCGGCACGCTCGCGAGTGTGCTCGATCGCGTTGCGCGCGAGGTTGCGCAGTGCCTGCGCGAGACGGTCGGGGTCGGCGCGCAGTGAGCCCGGGGGCAGCTCACCAAGCTCGAAGCGGCGCTCTGCCGTGAGGCTGAGGCCGTCCCAGAGGTCGCCGAGGTAGGGCTCGAGGTCGATCGACTCGATTCGCAGGAAGTCCGGTCGCTCGGCCTGAGTGAGCAGCAGGAGGTCGTCGACGAGTCGGCTCGTGCGCGCGATCTCGGCAGCAACCAGCCGCTCAACTCGGCGCACCTCCTCGCCTGACGGGTTCGTCTGTGCGGCGAGAACCTCGAGCTGCCCGCGGATAACGGTGAGTGGAGTTCGCAGCTCGTGCGAGGCATCGGCGATGAAGCTGCGCTGCGCTGCGATGTCCTCGGCGAGCCGGTCGAGCATGCGGTTGAAGGCGTCGGCAAGCGTTTGGACCTCGTCACTGCGCCCCGGCGACGTCGTCATCCGCGGCAGGAGGTCCCCGGCGTCAACGCGCGCGGCGACCGCTGCCATCCGTCGTAGCGGTGCCGAAAAGCGGGCACCCGCGAGATAGGACGCGAACAGCGCCAGCACGAGCGCTATGCCGCCGGCGAGGACGAACGCGCGCGCGAGTCCGTGCTCGGCGCGGCTAACGGTTTTAAGCGGCTCGCCGGCACCGGCGACGACCGTGAGCCGGCCGACGTGGACTGCTCGCTCGAGTATTCGCAGCTGGCCGACATCGGGGGCAGGGCGCGTCGAGTACCCGAGGTGTGGCACGGCGAGCGCTCGCCCGAGGACGTTCTCGCTCGCCTGCTGTGCTGCGCTCTCGCCGTCGTCGGGGTGAGCAGCGCCGAACAGCTCCGGGTGGTTGCTCTGTGGCGCCGCGCCCGGCACGAGCACGAAGAGCATCGCTGAGGTGGCACTGAAGGGCTGGGCGTTGACATACCTTCCGGCTGCGGCGGCGATCTGGCTGGCGCTGTCGCCGCTCAGCAACCTCAAAGACTGCGCGAGCTCCGTGGCGTCGCCGCCAACGTCGCTGTTGACCTGGTTGCGAAGCTGCTGGTCGGTGTCGCGGTAGACGACGACAAACGTGATTGCGGCCGAGAGCACGATCACGCCGGCGACCCACGCTGTGAGTCGCCAGCGCAGGCTCGCGCGCAGCGGCGATCTAATCCGCATCGTCGAGGCGGTAGCCGACGGAGCGAATCGTCGCGATCGGCGCGCGCCGCCCCGGCTGGCTGAGTTTGCGCCGCAGGTAGCCAACGTAAACATCGACGACGTTGGTGCCCGGGTCGTGGTCGTAGCCCCATACCGTGTTGAGCAGTTCCGCGCGGGAGAGCACGCGGCCACGGTTGTGAACGAAATAGGTGAGCAGCTCGAACTCGATCGTCGAGAGGCGCAACTGGAGCTCGCCTCGGCGGACCTCGCGCGTCAGCAGGTTGAGCTCGATGTCGCCAGAGCGGGCGGTCGTGGTGGGTGTCTGGAGCGCGACGCGTAGCTGCGCCCGGATGCGTGCCACGAGCTCGGCGAGCGCGAACGGCTTGACGATGTAGTCGACCGCTCCGGCGTCGAGGCCGGCAACCCGATCGTCGAGCTCGCCGCGCGCTGTCAGCACGATCACCGGCAACGTCGGTCGCGCCTCGCGAATCGTCGCGAGTACCTCCGAGCCGCCACGTCCCGGGAGCATCATGTCGAGCACGACGAGATCGACGCGGTCGCCGAGTGCCTTTGCGGTGCCGTCGATGCCGTCGCTTGCGGATGCGACGTCAAACCCCTCACCGCGCAGGCCGCGCTCGACGAAGTCGACGATCGCAGCCTCGTCCTCGATGACCAGGATCAGCTCGGGCACGCCCGCCTGCTCGGGCCGTGCGGCCCACCCAGCATCATCTATTGATCATAGGCGCCGGGTGCGGCTGGCCCGCTCGGCCGTCGCGCTGGACAAGAGGATTCTCATCTTGCTCTGAGGGGTTCTTTAGTCCGCGGGCGAACACTCGTTACGTGGCA
>JBEKBL010000087.1:0-7382 GCA_050015415.1 Solirubrobacteraceae bacterium | reverse complement strand
CGGGTACCGATCTTCTGGATCTCCAGCGGCTCGCGCAGGATCGCTGCCACGCGCATTCGAGGATCGAGCGACGCGTAGGGGTCCTGAAACATCATCTGGAGATCCCGACGAGCGCGGCGCAAGGCGCGACGCTTGAGCGAGAAGACGCGCCTGCCCTCGAGCTCGACCGTACCGGCGTCGGCCGTTTCGCCGCCGACGATCAGCTTGCCGAGCGTAGTCTTGCCACAGCCGGACTCACCGACGAGGCCGAGCGTCTCGCCCGCGTCGACGTGCAGAGTGACGCCCGACACGGCCTTTACGGAGTCGACCTTGCGCCGGAGGATGATCCCGGCGGTCACCGGGTACTCGCGTACGACATCGTCAAGCTCGAGCAGGTGGCGGCCGTTTGCCGCGAGGGCGGGCGGACGCCTGGCCTCCTCGGGGGCGATCGTCGGCAGCCGTGCGATCGGACCGTCGACCGGATGCCAGCAGGCAAAGAGGTGACCGTCGTTCCCCTCGAGCGGCGGCTCGTTTTCGCGGCACTGATCGGTCGCCCGTGAGCAGCGCGCGGCGAAGCGGCAGCCTGCTGGCGGCGGCGCAAGATCCGGCGGTAGCCCGGGGATCGTGTAGAGGGCCCTGGTGCGATCCTGGTCGAGGCTCGGGATCGAGCCGAGCAGCGCCTGGGTGTAGGGATGGCGCATGCTGGTAAAGAGGCGGTCGGTTGGCGCCGTCTCCACGATCCGGCCGGCGTACATCACGTTGATTCGGTCAGTGCGCCCAGCGACGACGCCCATGTCGTGTGTGATCAGCAGCGTCGCCATGCCGAGGCGCTCCTCGAGGTCGTCGAGCAGCGCAAGGATCTGAGCCTGGATCGTGACGTCGAGCGCCGTCGTGGGCTCATCGGCGATCAGGATCTTCGGCTCGCAGGCGAGCGCGATCGCGATCATCACGCGTTGACGCAGGCCGCCGGAGAGCTGGTGAGGATAGTCGCCCATGCGCTCCCGTGGTTGCGGGAGACCGACCAGGTCAAGCACCTCGAGAGCTCGATCGCGAGCCTCCGTCTTCGAGGCGCCGCGATGCACGCGGACAGGCTCTGCGACCTGCTCGCCGATCGCCATCGTTGGGTTCAGCGATGACTGCGAGTCCTGGAAGATCATCGCCACGTCGTTGCCGCGGACCGAGCGCAGGTCTCGCTCCGACAGGCCGACGAGCTCGACCCCGTCAACCTTGACCGAGCCTTCGATGATGTGGCCGCCGTTCGGTAGTAGGCCGAGCAGTGAGAGGCCGGTCATCGACTTTCCGGAGCCGGACTCGCCGACGAGGCCAAGCGTCTCGCCGGCGTCGATCTTGAAGTCGACGTTCCCGACCGCCTCCACGACCGAGCGGCTCAGCTGGATGTGGGTGGAGAGGTTCTTGACCTCGAGCGCGGCTGCCATCGAACTCACGCCTCAGCGCCGCCGCAGGCGGACGTCGAACGCGTCGCGTAACGCGTCGCCAATCAGGTTGCAGGCCATCACGACAAGGACGAGACAGCCGCCGACCGGAAAGACCAGCCACCAATAGCCGCTGGTCACCGAGTTCTGGGCGTTGCCCAGCATGTCGCCCCATGAGGCGATCGGATACGACAGCCCGAAGCCGAGGAAACCGAGGTAGGCGATCAGCAGGATCGAGTCGGCGATCAGGAAGGTGATGTTCACGATCACGACCGAGAGCGCGTTCGGGATCAGATGCCTCACGATCAGTCTGGTCTGCGTCCCGCCCATGATCCGCGCCGCAGAGACGAAGTCGCGCACGCGCAGCGTGAGGACCTCGCCCCTGACCAGGCGCGACGGTATCTGCCACGAGAAAAGGCCGATTATCAGGCTCTGCGAGACCACGGTCGCGCTGTACCGCGTCGCCAACACGAGAACGATAAAGAGCAGCGGGATCGACAACAGGATGTCGACGAAACGCATCAGCACCGCATCGACGATGCCGCCGGCAAGCCCGGAGATCGCCCCGTAGAGCGTCCCGATCACCGTCGCCATGAAGGCCGCGAAGAAGCCGATCTCGAGCGCCGTCTGCCCCCCGACCATGATCCTGCCGAACTCGTCGAAGCCGTTGTCGTCGGTGCCGAGGATGTGGCCGGCGCTCGGTGCGGCGTCGGTCGCCAACGGGTTCGTCAGCGACTGATTCGTGTGGTAGACCAGCGGGCCAAGGAAGCAGAAGACGACGAAGAAGACGAGCACTCCGAGGCCAACGATCGCGAGGCGGTTGCTGAAGAACTCCCGCAGTGCGAGGCGCCAACCGCTTGCGAGAACCTGCACATCGCCGCCCTCGGGTACGGTGCTCGGAACCACCACACCGAGCCCCCCCAACCCTCCTCCGATATCGACCAGCTCCTGGAGGTTGTCCGCGACGGAGGGGCCCGCGGAGACCTGGCTCTCCGGTGGCTCGAAGTCACCGGGCAGGGGCTCGTAGTCGCCGCCGCCGGCGGGTGGATCGAACTCAGTCAACGCGGATCCTCGGGTCGGCCACCGTCACCGCAATGTCGGCGATCAGGTTGCCGATCACCGTCAGGACGCCGCCGATCACCGTGTAGGCCAGCAGAACGGGGTAGTCGAGGTTTTGCAGAGCGTCGAAGAAGAGCAGGCCGAGTCCCGGATAGTTGAAGAGCTCCTCGGTGATGATGTTCCCGGCGAGCAGGCCCGGAATCGACAGCCCGACCAGGGTGATGATCGGTATGCACGCGTTGCGCAGCAGGTGCCGCGTCAGTACGAGACGCTCCGAGAGCCCCTTGGCACGCGCGAGCCGGATGTAGTCCTGGGCGAGGGCGTCGAGCGCCGAGGAGCGCATGTAGCGACTGAAACCCGCGACCGTGAGGCCTGCGAGCGTGACGATCGGCAGCGTCAACTGCAGCGGATGCGTCACGGCCTGCCAGGTGGTCGTGATGTTGTCGCTGACGAGCGCGGGGAAGATATGCAGGTCGAGCGCGAAGAACTGGATCAGGATCAGCCCGAGGAAGAATGACGGCATCGAGTAGAGCGTGAACGTGACGGTCGTCGCGACGTAGTCGCCGATCGAGTTGCGCTTCACCGCTTGGGCGACGCCAAGCGGGATCGCAATCAACAGCGCCAGCACGAGGGCCGCGCCAGAGAGGTAGGCGGTACGTCCGGCGTCCTCGTTGAGCAGCGCCGCGACGCTCTGGCCCTGCTTGTAGGAATAGCCGAATTTGAGCTGGACGAGGTTCCCGATGTAGCTCGCGATCTGCGCTACGAGTGGGCGGTCGTAACCGTGGGACTTGTTCCACGCAGCTATCGAGTAGCGGTTCGCGTGCGTACCGAGAGCCGCGACAGCCGGGCTGCCTCCGGTGAAGGAAAGCAGCGCATATGCCACGGCCGTGACGCCGATGGCGATGATGAGCGCGGCGATGCAGCGACGAACGATGTAGCCGGTCACGGCCGAATTCGCCAGCGGCTGGTCGAAGTGTCGGCCGCACGGTCGCCGCCAGCGGTTCCTATGCTGGCGGCGACCTCATGCGGTATCCGACTCACGGCAGGAGTCCCTACACCCCGTCCGCTATTTCTTGATGTACCAGTACTGCGGGTAGGTCTGGTAGGCGGTCAGCGCGAGGAACGAGTCCGCGGGCCCACCGACCTTGTTGTTGACTGCGAGCAGCAGGTCCTGGTTGGGCATGAAGATAGCCGGAATGCTCTTGGCCAGGTAGGCAGCCTCTGCGGTCACTGCCTTTGGATTGTTGCCGTAGACCGAGTTGTGGATCAGCGTGTTCGCGGTCGGGTCGTCGAAGGCGCCCTGGTTGTAGGTGCCGCCGATGTTGAAGATGCTGTTTGTGGTTGGGTAGTAATCGTCGGTGAAACCGCCGAAGTCGTTCACTCCCCAGTCGTTGACGTACTTCGCGCCGCCCGGCGTCGCATCGTTGTAGTTCGCAAACGCGAAGTTGAACGTCTTGACGCTGAACGAGATGTCAATGCCGGCCGCGGCCTTGGCTTCAGAGCCAAACGCCTCGGACGTCAGCGGTGCGACCGGCGCCTCGGACGCCGGAATGTAGACCCAGACGAACTTGAACGGTGTCCCCTTCGGGATTCCGGCACCGCACTCACCGGCTCCTGTCCCCGGCTTGGCACAGGTGCTCTGTCCACCCGGGACGACGTTCCAGCCATGGCTCTTGAGCAGCGCCACCGCCTTGGCCGGGTCGTAGGGGTAGAGCGGGTTGACCGCGTCCGGCGGCGTGAACGACGTCGCCGGCGCGGACGGAACGGGACCGTAGGCGGTGACCGCAGCACCCTTGTAGATGCCCTTCACATAGGCGGGCTGGTTCTCCAGATACTGGAGCGCCTGGCGCGCGTAGAGCTGCGAGATGATCGAGTTGAAGTGGCCGGTCGTGTCCTTGAAGTTGAAGATCGCATCAAAGAAGCCGAGATCCGGATAGCCGAAGAAGCTGTAGCCGGCGGCGCGGATCGTCGCTGCCTGGGGGACGTAGGTCGGGTCGAGCGGCGAGGAGATGTCAACCGCGCCGGTCTTGATCGCGTCGAGCTCGGCCGTCTGGCTCGTGAATGTCACGCCCTCCAGCTTCGCGATCGATGGCTTCGGCGTCCCGCCGAAGTCGGGGTTCGGGGTCGCGGTCCACGAGCTGTTCGTGGTGTTGAAGGTCTGGAGGATGAACGGGCCGTCGTCGATCTTCCACAGCGGGTTCGTGCCGAACGTCGCCACCGAGCTACCGAGCTTCTCGAGGTAGTCATAGATCGCCTTCGCGTTGGCCGGCACCGTGTAGTTCAGGTGCGGCCCGCCCGCCTTGGCAATGTTCCAGTCGCTGCTCGGCATCGGCACAACCTCGTCCTCGCTCTCGAGCTCATCATTGAGGAAGAAGCCGGGGTTGAAACCCTTCGTCAGGTGAATTACGACGGTGTACTTGCTCGGCGCCGAGATGCTCGCGACATTGGTCGGGAACAGGCCGGGTGAGTAGGAGCCCATGTTCGCCGGGTTCTCCTTGACGGCGGCCTTCATCAGAAGGATGGCGAACACGACGTCGTTGGCGTCTACGGGCTTGCCATTAGCCCACTTGTATCCCTGATTGAGCTGGATCGTGACGGTCTTGTTGCCGTCGCTGAAGGTCGGTGCCTTACCGAGGCTCGTCGCGTAGTTGATCTCCTGCGTGTCGCCGACCGGTCCGTTATAGAGCGGCACGAAGAAGTCGTACTGAAAGTTGAAGCTGGTGTAGACCGACGATTGCGCATCGCCGGTGATCGGGAAGATCGTCAGCGGCGTCGACCCAGTGAGGTAGCCGATCGAGATCGTGCCACCCTTCGAGGGCGTGCCGGCTGACGGCACACTGCCAAAGATTGCGGCGGCCGAGGCGCTCCCGGTCCACGCAAGCAGCGTCAAGCCGCCGACAACGGCGGAACTAGCAAGCAGCCGTCGAGCCCTACGAGAGCTCGCTGCGCCTAAGGTCCTACCCCAAGAGCTGCGCATCGCGATCGTTACTCCTTCCCCGCGGACCCGCACCCCGGAACCGGAGTCGAATGCGCTGATTTCCAAGGTATCGTGAGACTACCATTCGCTTGTCAAAGGCTCAGGACGCCTAACTTTTGGTCAAGTTGCCTAAACACTTGCTAAGGATCGTACTCGGCGCCGTGCGTTGCCGCGCCAGGTAGCTGTTCGCGCAGGTGACTGCAAGGTCCTTCTTAAAGCCGCCTCAAAAACGGAGCATCGCAACGACCTAACCGGCCGCTCCCCGGCACGTTGCGGCGTGGACCTCCGCGACGAGCTTGGCGAGATTCTTCGAGACGGTGTCGATCTCCTCCGTCAGCTTCGTGTTCTGCTGCAGCAGGTCGGTCTGGAACTGCGCCAGCTCGTCGCGGTGCTTCGCCGCCGCCTCCTCGTTGGCCTGATCGGTTCGGGTCTGTGCCTTCTGGGCGATGATCACGAGCGCGCCGGTGTAGAAAGCGACCGCGGAGAAGACGAGATTGAGCAGGATGAACGGCGCCGGGTCAAAGCCCTTGCCGTTCAGCAGTCCGTGCCAGGAGTTCGAGAGAAAGCTCACGAGGTGGTTGACGAACACCCAGGCGAGAATGATGCCCGAGCTGACGAGGAGGAATCCGACGGTCCCCATGCCGCGAGCAACTGACTCCGAGACGCGCTCCATGAAGCTGCTACCACCGGCATACGGCGACTGCTTGCCGTCGCCGGTCGGCTGATAATGCTTGTGATGGCGCAGCGGGTCGAGCCTTGCGCTGCGCGCCGGTGTCGCGTCGGTGGGGATGGCGGCCATTTTCTCCTCCGTTCTGGACCGAGACTGACGCGCTCGCAACCGGCGCGCCGTCTGATAGTCCAACTACCGCGTCGGACGGCGAGGCGGCGGCAGGAGCGGGATTTCCCGCCCGCCGGCGACGGGTAGGCAGCCGCTCGTTATGGCGCTTCACCTGTTGGCGGTCTCGTTCAGCGTCTCCCACCTCTACGCGAGACTGCGCGCCCGATTCCTCGACCGTGCCTACGCCCCGCCGGCGGTCATCCTCGAGTCGCTGGCGGCGGCCACCTTCTACGCGATCGCCGCCGTGCTCCAGCAGTCCGCGGCCAGCGAGCTGCCGACGGGACACGCGTTGCGCCCCGGTCTCCTCGTCACGCTGATGCGCCGTCCGCGCTGGCTGATCGGCAACTGTGCGAGCGTCGCCGGCTTCGCGTTCCAGTTCCTCGCCCTGCGTCGAGGCTCGCTCGCACTCGTCGAGCCGTTGCTCGTCGCGAGCCTCGTGATCGCCCTGCCGCTCGGGGCGGCGCTCGAGCACCGCCGCCTGCGCAGCGCTGAGTGGTCCGCCGGGCTGCTGATCTTCTGCGCGCTCGCGCTCTTCCTGCTCGCCGCCGAACCCGGGCGCGGGCACCCTCGAGCCAGCACCTTCGCTTGGCTGCTGCTCGGCTGCCTGACGGTCGCGGCGGTCGCGGCATGCGTTCGCTGGTCAGGCGCCAGTGGGGCGCGTCGAGCGCTGCTGCTGGGAGCGGCAGCCGGCATCCTGTTCGGCGTCACAGGGGCGGTCACCGAGACAACCGGGCACCTGCTCGACCACGGCTTGCTGGCGGCGGCGAGCAATTGGGCCCCTTACGCGCTGATCGTGGCAAGCGTCACCGGGCTGCTGATCAACCAGAGCGCCTTCCAGGTCGGACAACTCGGCTGGTCGCTGCCGGTCATAACGATCTTCGAGCCGCTCGTCGCGATCGCGATCGGTGAGTTCATGTTCGGCGAACACATCGACACCGGGCCGGTCGCCCGGATCGGTGAGCTGCTCGCACTCGCCGGCATGGTCGCCGGCGTCCTCATCCTCAGCCGCCGCCCGCCGCACCCACGTCGCACTCGCCGCTGACAGCGCCGGCCGCGGAGTCCGAAGCTGCCGGCGCCGCTGCTTTTCGTCGATCCG
>JBEKBL010000086.1:0-7617 GCA_050015415.1 Solirubrobacteraceae bacterium | reverse complement strand
CGAGTACCACGCACTGCCGCAGGTCTGCGCGCATTTCGTGATCGACCCGGAGGGGACGATCTACCAGCTCGTACCGCTCGACATCATGTGCCGCCAGGTGGTCGGGCTCGACTACACGGCGATCGGCATCGAGAACGTCGGCTTCTCAGACCAGCAGGTGATCGGCGACAAGGCCCAGTACAGCGCCGCGCTCGAGCTCACGCGTTGGCTGCGTTGCCGCTTCAAGCTGCCGGTCAAGGACGTGATCGGGCACAACGAGAGCCTCTCGAGCCCCTATTACATCGAGCACGTCGCGTCCTGGCGCGGTCAGACGCACCTCGACTTCAACCACAAGGACATGAACGTCGTTCGCGCCGCGGTCGCGAAGCTGCCCTGCCGGGCGAGCTAGTGGCGCGCGAGCGCGAGCTTCGGGAAGCGGCCCCCCGTCGAGCGCAGCACGCCGCGCGCGATCAGCTCGTCGACCTGCTCGAGCGCCTCCGAGCTCGAGAGATGCGCGAACGCACCGTAGAGCCCGAGCGAGTCGTAGCCGTTCTGCGCGATCAGCTTCGAGCGGCCGCCGCGCAGGATCTCCACCGTCCGCGTGCGGCCGACGGCGGGCCGGGCGCTGACCACGACCTCGACAATGGCTCGCTCGAGCTCTGCGAGCTCGAGCTGCGCCGAGACGGAGACGTCGCGTCGCGGGCCGCCTGACCGCTGCGCTCGCGCGGTGGATCGCGTCACCGTCGTCGCGCCATTCGCCGCAAGCCGGTGGGGACCGGCGGGGCGCGCCTCGGGATCGCAGATGTCACAGCACGGCACGCCCGGCAGAACGCCGATGCTCTGCCGGCCGGCGACCCCAAAATGCCGCTGGATCGCCTCGCGCCGGCAGCTCTGGGACTCGACGAACGCCCAGATCGCGCGGTACTGGGCCCAGCGCGCTCGCTGGGCCTCACCGGGCGCCGCCTGCTGGATGAAGTGGACGTGCAGGCCCTTGTCGCGATTGGCGGCAAACAGCAGGCAGCGCGCCGGCTTCCCGTCGCGGCCGGCGCGGCCGGCTTCCTGGTAATAGGCCTCGAGCGACTCGGGGACGGCGGCGTGGCAGACGGTGCGGACGTCGGGCTTGTCGATGCCCATCCCGAAGGCGTTGGTTGCGACGACGATCTCGACCTCGTCATCCATGAAACGCCGCTGGGCCTCGGCGCGCTGCTCGCGCTCGAGGCCGGCGTGGTAGGCGACCACCCGCGTGCCCAGGCGCGTGGCGAGGACCGAAGCGAGCTCCTCGGTGCGAGCCCGCGTCCCGGCGTAGACGATCGCCGGGCGCGCCGCAGGATCGGCGAGGACGGTGGCGATGCGGTCGCGGCGATCGGCGTCGTTTTTCGCCTCGACCACGATGTAGGAGAGGCTCGGACGGTCGAAGCCGGTCGCGACGCGCACCGGATCGCGGAGCCCGAGACGCACGATCACGTCGCCGGCGACTCGCGGCGTCGCGGTCGCGGTGCAGGCGAAGATCTGTCGCGCGCCGAGGGCACGGGCGGCGGCGGGGAGCTCGAAGTAGTCGGGACGGAAGTCGTGACCCCACTGCGAGACGCAGTGCGCCTCGTCGACAACGAACATGCCGACATCGATGTCCGCGAGCGCCTCGACGAAGCCCGGCGTCGAGAAGCGCTCAGGGGCGACATAGAGCATCCGTACAGCGCCGCCGCGGACGCGTGCGAGCGCTTCGCGGTTGTCAGCGAGGTCGCGCTGCGCGTTGATCAGGACGGCCTGACCGCGCGCGACGCGGTCGAGGCCGGCAACCTGGTCGGTCATCAGCGACACGAGCGGCGAGACGACGACGGTGAGCTGGTCTCCCATCAGCGCCGGCAGCTGATAGCAGAGCGACTTTCCGGCGCCGGTCGGCATCACGACGAGCACGTCACGGCCGGCGAGCGCAGCGCGCACGACCTCCTCCTGGCCGGGCCGAAAATCCTCGTAGCCGAAGTGCTCGGCCAGTGCGGCGTGTAGCTCACTCATCGCCGGGCGATGCTAGCGACGGGTGCGGTTGTGTCTCGCGACGCTCCGACCGGGGCGTCGCCATAGCGGGCCGGGCGCCGGCCGGCTCAGTCGGCGAGCGCGCCGGCGAGCCGGTCGACCGCAGCCATCGGAAGCTCGAGGGCGTACTTGCCGTTTGCTTCCTCGGTGCCGGCGAGCGGGTAGTCGCCGGTGAAGCAGGCGTCGCAGTGGCGCGAGCGCGAGCTTTCGATCGCCTCGTAGACGCCGGCGAGCGAGAGGTAGGCGAGCGAGTCGCAGCCGAGCTCGGCGGCGATCTCGGGCACCGTGCGCTCGTGCGCGATCATCTCCTCACGGGTCGACATGTCGATGCCGTAGTGGCAGGGATGCTTGATCGGCGGCGCCGAGATCCGCAGGTGCACCTCGGCCGCGCCGGCGTCACGCAGCATCCCGACTATCTGGGCGGTCGTGTTGCCGCGGACGATCGAGTCGTCGACGACGACCAGCCGCCTGCCGCCGACAACCTCCGGCAACGGATTGAACTTCATCCGCAGGCCGTGCTTGCGGAGCTCCTGGCCGGGCTGGATGAACGTCCGCTGGATGTAGCGGTTCTTGACGAAGCCGTCGTCCTGGGGCAGACCGCTGGCCCGGGCATAGCCGCGCGCGGCGGCGTTGCCGGAGTCCGGCACGGGGATCACGAGGTCGGCCTCGACCGGCGACTCACGCGCGAGGATCTCACCCATGCGACCCCGCACGACCTGGAGCGCGGTGCCGTTGAAGCGCGAATCGGGGCGCGCGAAGTAGATGTATTCGAACACGCAGAACGCCTCGCGCTCGCTCTCGATCGCCTGCAACGAGGTCAGCCCGTCCTCGCCGAGTGAGACCACCTCGCCGGGCCGTACGTCGCGCACGTGCTCGGCGCCGATGATGTCGAAGGCGCAGGTCTCGCTCGCGACGCAGTAGCGCGGCGGATCGCCGTCGGCCAGCGGCGCGAGCAGACCGATCGAAAGCGGCCGCAGGCCCGCCGGGTCACGCATCGCGAGAACCCGGTCCTTCGTCATCAGCACGGTCGAGAACGCGCCGTGTAGTCGTGGCATCACGGCCACCGCCGCATCCTCAACCCGCTCTGCCGGATCGGAGGCGATCAGCGCGGCGATGATCTCGGAGTCCGACGTCGAAGCGAAGCTGACGCCGACCGCGCGGAGCGCCGCGTGCAGCTCGACGGCGTTGATCAGGTTGCCGTTGTGCGCCAGCGCGAGCTCGCGGCGGTTGCCGCCGGCGCCGGCAGCGCGCTGGACGGGCTGCGAGTTCTCCCATGCGTTCGAGCCGGTGGTCGAATAGCGAACGTGGCCGATCGCGAGCTCGCCGCCGAGCGTGACGATGTCGTTCTCGTTGAGCGCCTGGCTGACGAGACCGAGGTCGCGGCGGGTCATGATGTGGCCGCCGCGATCGGCGGCGGCTATGCCAGCGGACTCCTGGCCGCGATGCTGGAGCGCGGACAGAGCAAAGAAGGCGAGGTTCGACACCTCGTGCCCGGGGGCATAGACCCCGAACACGCCGCACTCATCCCGCGGTCCGTCCCGCGGATCGGGGCTGCTGGACGATGGAAGCATCTGAGGAGAGCGGTTCCCGGCTTTGCCAGCGAATCGCTAGAGATCAAGGGTACCAGCGCGCGTGGTCACGCTGGAAGGGTCGGCGCCGGCCGAGGTCGCGCAAGGTGCGGGATGATTGCTTCGATGCTCGCCGGCGGGACGACGATCTTCACGACGATGACCGCGCTCGCGCAGGCGACCGGCGCGATCAACCTCGGTCAGGGCTACCCCGACTTCGACGGACCACCGGCACTGATCGAAGCCGCGGTGGCCGCGCTGCGAGGCGGCGAGAACCAGTACGCCCCGCTCGGCGGTGTGCCGGCGTTGCGCGCCGCGATCGCGGCGCACCAGCTCCGCCGCTACGGCCTCCGTTTCGATGCCGACAGCGAGATTCAGGTCACCTTCGGCGCCACCGAAGCGCTCGCCTCAGCGCTCCTTGGGCTCGTCGCGGTCGGTGACGAGGTCGCGATGCTCGACCCGAGCTATGACTCCTACGGCCCGATCGTTGCGCTCGCCGGCGCGCGCGCGGTGCCGATCGTTCTCGATCCACCGGGCTGGCGAGTCGACGGAGCAGCACTCGAGCGCGCGATCACGGCGCGAACGCGGGTCGTGATCGTCAACTCGCCACACAACCCGACTGGGCGTGTGTTCGAGCGCCCTGAGCTGGAGCTGATAGCCGCAGCCTGTCGCGAGCGCGACCTGATCGCGCTGACAGATGAGGTGTACGAGCACCTCATCTACGACGGCGAGCACATACCTCTGGCGACGCTGCCCGGGATGGCGGGCCGCACGATCACCATCTCCTCGATCGGCAAGACCCATTCTGTGACCGGTTGGAAGATCGGCTGGGCCTGCGGTCCCGGCGCACTGATCGCCCGACTGCGCGCCGTCAAGCAGTACCTGAGCTTCGCGGGCGGAACGCCGCTACAGCACGCGAGCGCAGCCGCGCTCGGCTTCCCCGACAGCGTTGCAGCTGAGCTCGCAGACTCGCTGCGAGCCAAACGCGACAGGCTTGCCGGTGGGCTGCGCGCCGCCGGCTTTGAAGTCTTCGACTCCGCCGGGACCTACTTCCTCAACTGCGACGCGGCGCCTCTGGGCGAGCTCGACGGCGCAGCGCTCTGCGCGCGGCTGCCGCACGAGGCCGGCGTTGCGGCGATCCCGGTATCTGCGTTTACCGCGAACGGGCACGGGCGGACCCGATCGCTGCTCCGCTTCGCCTTCTGCAAGCGCGACGAGGTACTCGACGAGGCGATCGATCGCCTCTGCGCGTGGGCCAAGCGGCCGGCGCTACCGACGCCCGCGCGCTGACGGAGTGCGATAATCGGGCTGCAGACCAGTCGCTGAGAGGGGAAGATGGGGAGCTTGAGATCACGCGGCGGCGCCGCTCTGGCGCTCGCATTTGCTGCGCTGCTACCGGCGGTAGCGCTCGCGGGAGCGTCGCCGCATGCCCGCGCGGGCAGCGTCGCGGCCTGCGCGACGAGCCACCTCGAGGTCTGGCTCGGCGATGGCGAAGGCGGCGGTACCGCTGGACGAACCTATTACCCGCTCGAGTTCAGCAACGTCGGTCACGCGAGCTGCACGCTCTACGGCTACCCCGGTGTGTCGGCCTGGGGCGCTGACGGCAAGCAGCTCGGCCTGCCGGCTACAAAGAACGGCACCGCGCACTCGACGGTGACGATCGCGCCCGGTGGCACCGCGCACGCGCTGCTCGCGATCGCCGACTGGGGCGCGATCTGCGCGAAGGGCGTCGCGGCCGACGGCCTCAAGGTCTACCCACCGGACCAGAAGGCGGCGCAGACGTTCTCGTTCCCGCTGACCGTCTGCGCGAGCCGCAGCGTGCTGGTCAGCGGACCGATCCGCGCGGGCGTCGGCATACCCGGTTACACAACCTCTTAGAGCTGTCGCTTAGACGAACAGCGCGGCGAGCGCGGCGTGGGCCTCACGCAGCTGCTCGAGACCGAGGTCGATGCGCGAGCTGCCGGCGCTGATCCGCAGGCGGCTGCCGCCGACGGTGCCGATGATCGTGCAGTCGATGCCGGCGAGCGCGGCGCTCGTGCCGGAGACAACGAACGAGCCGACCGTCTCGCCGAAGAGACCGGCTTCGCTGCCGTCCTCGAGTTTGACATCGGCACCGAGATCGCCCGCCAGAGCGCACTCCGCGAGCGCCACGGCGAGGCCTCCCTCGGCGACGTCGTGGGCGCTTCGCAGCACACCCGCGCGCACCGCTTCGCGGACGACGGCGTGCGTGGCGCGCACTGCGCCGATGTCGATCTCAGGGAGGGAAGCTGGAAGTGGCTCGCCGCGCAGCTTGGCCAGCTCGCTCGCCGCCAGCGCCGGCCGGAACGTGCCAAGCAGGGCGATCGCGTCACCCGCGCAGGCGAAGGCGGTCTGGCCCGCGAGTGCCGGATCGGGTAGCCGGCCGACCAGTCCGACGACCGGGGTCGGGTAGATCGGTCCGTCGCCGCTCTCGTTGTAGAGCGACACGTTGCCGCCGACGACGGGTATCTCCAAGGCGCGGCAGGCGTCGCCGAGCCCCCGCACCGACTCGGTCAGCTGCCAGGCGATGTGGGGCTTCTCAGGGTTGGCGAAGTTGAGGCAGTTGGTCAGGCCGAGCGGCGCGGCGCCGACGCAGGCGAGATTCGCCGCGCACTCGAGCACCGCCGCGATCGTGCCGCGGTAGGGGTCGGCGGCAACGCGCCGGCCGTTGCCGTCGATCGCGGCGGCGATCGCGCCGCCGTCGGGAAGCAGCAGCACCGCGGCGTCGGCGACGCCCGGCCGTCGCACCGTGCGTGACTGGACGACGCAGTCGTACTGCTCGTAGAGATATCGCCGGTCGGCGATGTTCGCACTCGCCAGCAGGGACAGCAGGATGCTTTGCGGGTCAGTGCTGTCGAGAGTGCGCGCCGGAGGTGAATAGAGATCTGCCGGCGCTCGCGCGGGGTTGAGCTCGTAGAGCGGGCAGCCATCGACGAGCACGTCGACCGGCATTTCGCCGATCAGCTCGTCGCCGTCGAAGACGCGGATCGCGTTGGTCTCGGTGACCTCCCCGATCACCGCGGCGCCGACCTCCCAATGGGCACAGGTCGCGAGAAGCTCGTCGAGCCTCGAGGGCTCGACGACTCCCACCATCCGCTCCTGTGACTCGGAGACCATGATCTCGAACGGCTCCATGTCGGCCTCGCGCAGCGGCACCGCCGCGATGTCGATGTCGATCCCGACCTCGCCCTTGCTCGCCATCTCCGGGACCGCGGAGGTGAGACCGGCGGCGCCGAGGTCCTGCAGGGCGACGAGGAGGTCGCGCTCGAGCAGCTCGAGCGAGCACTCCATCAGCTTCTCCTCCGCGAACGGGTCGCCGATCTGCACGCTGGGGCGCTTGTCGGCGTCGCCGTCGGCGAACTCGGCCGAAGCGAGCACGGAGGCACCGCCGATTCCGTCGCGCCCGGTGGCGGCGCCGAACAGGACGAGTAGGTTGCCGGCACCGGTGGCGGCCGAGCGGATCAGCCGCTCGGTGCGGACGAGGCCGACGCACATCGCGTTGACGAGGCAGTTCTGCTCGTAGGGCGCCTCGAAGTAGACCTCGCCGCCGATCGTCGGCACGCCGATCGAGTTGCCGTAGTGGCCGATGCCGCCGACGGCGCGGTCGAGCAGGTAGCGCGAACGCTCGCTCGCGGGCTCGCCGAAGCGCAGCGAGTCGAGCACGGCGATCGGCCTGGCGCCGATGGCAAAGATGTCGCGCAGGATGCCGCCGACGCCGGTCGCGGCGCCCTGGAACGGCTCGACAGCGCTCGGATGATTGTGCGACTCGACCTTGAAGGCGACAGCCCAGCCGCCGCCGACGTCGACCGCGCCGGCGTTCTCGCCGGGGCCCATGATGAGTCCCGGCCCGTCGCTCGGAAGCGTGCGGAGCAGCAGCTTCGAGTGCTTGTAGGAGCAGTGCTCGGACCACAGCAGCGAGAACATCGCCAGCTCGACGACGTTCGGCTCGCGCTCGAGCAGCGCGACGATGCGGGCGTACTCGTCGGCTTTGAGACCGAGATCGAGCGCCCTCTGGAAGCCA
>JBEKBL010000085.1:0-7619 GCA_050015415.1 Solirubrobacteraceae bacterium | reverse complement strand
TCCGGATCTCGCCCGAGCTCCGCCGCGTAGCGGACCGCCTGCTCGAAGTGCCAGCCGGCGATCTCGTCGAGCTCGGGCAGCCCGGCGGCATGCTCCTCGAGCCAGTAGCCGAAGCGTTCGTGCAACTGCGCGCGCGTCGACTTCGGCAGTGCGTCGTAGGCCGCGTCGCGAATCAGCAGGTGACGGAAGCGGAACGCGTCGTCGCCGTCGAGCATCGAGCGGTGGGGCCGGATCAGCTCGCGCCGCACGAGCCCGGCGAGCCGGCGATCGACCTGCGCGGCGAGCGGCTCGCCGGCGAGCGCAAGCAGCGCCAGCCGGTGGAACACCTCGCCCTCGACCGCGCCGCGCTCGAGCACCTCGCGCTCCTCCACGCCCAGCTGCTCGAGGCGAGCCGCCAGCAGCGCCTGGATCGTCGCCGGAACGGTGACGCTGCCGCTCTCCCGCGCGAGCGCCGCCATTTCCTCAATGAACAGCGGGTTGCCCTCGCTGGCGGCGACGACGCGCCTCCGGGTGTCGGCGTCGATGCCCTCGCCGAGCTCTTCCAGCAGTGCCAGCGAGTCGACCAGGCCGAGCGGCTCAAGCAGCACCGTGGTCGCATTCATCTTGCCTCCTCCCCAGCCCGCGCGGATGTCGAGCAGCTCCGGCCGCGCCGTGCAGAGCAGCAGAATCGGTGCTCCACGGGAGAGGTCGGAGACGTGGTCGATCAGGTCGAGCAGCATCGGCTCAGCCCACTGGAGGTCGTCCACGTGGAGCACGAGCGCGCGCTCCGCGGCGAGCGACTCGAGTAGCCGGCGAACCTCCCAGAAGAGCTCCTCTGGCGCCGCCGCGCTGCCGGTCGTCAAGCGCGCGATGGCCGACTCGGCGCGCTCGCCGGCACCATGGAGCGCCTCCACCAACGGCCAGAAGGTGATCCCCTCGCCGTATGCGAGGCAGCGTCCGCGTAGCACGAGCGCGTCCGCACCGAGATCGGCCAGCAGCTCGGCACTCAGGCGCGACTTCCCGACGCCGGCGGCGCCCAGCAGCGTGAACAGATGGCAGCCGGACTCGAGTGCGACGCGCTCCCACGCGTCGCGCAGCAGGCGCAGCTCGCGCTCGCGGCCGACGAGCGGGGTGTCGAGGTGCCGGGCCATGCCGGGCGCGACCGGATCGATGCGCAGCAGACGGAACGCCGCGACCGGCTCGCGCTTCCCCTTGAGCTCGAGCGGCTCGATCGGCTCGACCTCGACCGCATCGCGCACCAGGTGCAATGTCTCGGCGCCGATCAGGATCTCCCCGGGACCGGCCGCCTGCTCGAGGCGCGCCGCGACGTTCATCGCATCGCCTGTGGCGAGCGCCTCGCCGTCGCCGATCACGACCGCGCCGGTGTTGATGCCGGTGCGGAATCGCAGCTCGTGCCCGATCTCGGACGTCAGCGCCGACATCCGCTCACGGATTTCACTCGCGGCCCGGACAGCACGCAGCGCGTCGTCCTCGCGGACCCGCGGCACGCCGAAGACCGCGACGACGGCATCGCCGATGAACTTCTCGACCGTCCCGCCGTGACGTTCGATCGTCTCGCGCATCGCAGCGAAGTAGCGCTGGATGACGCCGCGCCAGACCTCGGGGTCGAGCTGCTCGCCGAGCGCGGTCGAGCCCGACATGTCGCAGAACAGCGCCGTCACGACCTTGCGTGTCTCGCGCGGGGCCGCCTGCGTAGCCAGCTTCGCGCCGCAGCTGCCGCAGAACCGGGAACTGGCCGGGTTCTCGGCTCCGCACTGCTCACAGACCGCCAACACGCCCTCCAACGCTCGGTCACAGCATCCTACGCGAGCTCCTGCTGTCTGTGGCGGAGGTGGGCAACGGCCAGTTTGGCCTCCACCTGGTCCATTCCGGCAAGCAAAAGGAGAGGACCCGCAAGCACTTTTCCCTACGGGAGCGACGGGACTCGAACCCGCGACCTCCGACGTGACAGGCCGGAGGTCACCCGCTGGTACACGCATTTTGGGAGCGTTAGCGATGGCAAAAGACCAGTAAAACCGGCTAGTTCAAGGTAGGTTGGTACTCAAAGTGGTACTCGCGGAAGTGTGGTACTCAAGTGGTACTCTCCCCCATCGTGAGCGATTCTGGGGAGCTGGAGGCGGGCGGCACGCTGGTCGTGGTCGAGCGCTCGGACGGGCCGGTATTCGAAGCGAAGTGGCGACGCGCTGGCGCGCAGGTCAAGCGGCGCCTCGGCCCGGCGTGGCTCGAGCGCGACGCGAGCGGCGTGTGGCGGGCGCGTCGCGGGCGGTTGGCGGAGGGATTTCTCGACGAGAGGCGGGCGGTAGTGCGGATGGCTCAGGTCGTCGCCGAGCACGACGCCCACGAGCGGGAGATCGAACGCGGCGAGCGTGAGCGCCGCGAGCGAGGCTTGACGTTCCGCGAGCTCACCGCCGCTTGGCTCACGCACCTCGAGCGCGAGTTCGGAGCGAAGCCGTCGACGCTCGAGAGCTACCGCTACATGCTCGGCGAGCCTGGCCGGCCGCACCGGCGCGGCGAGGGAGTCAGCCGCGGCTTCGTGATGGCGAAGCTCGGCGATCTGCCGGCGGGGCGGATCACCACGCGGCGGGTCGCGGAGCTGCTCGACGCGGTGCAGGACAGCGGGGCGTCGCCGCGGACCGTCAACCTCTACCGCCAGACGGTGTTGGCGATCTTCAACTACGGCCTGCGGGAAGACACGTTCGGCCTGCCAGCGAACCCGGCGACCGCGACGACCAAGCGGCGTGAGCCGCCACCGGCGGTGCTCGACTTCTACGAGCCCGAGGAGGTCGAGCAGCTCGCGAGCGCGGCGGCCGCAGGCGCGCACCGCGGCCAGCAGCCAGCGAGCCTCGAGCCGGACGAGATCGAATGGCGGGCGCGTGAGGACGCGCAGGACGGAGAGCTGTTTCGAATCGCCGCGTTCACCGGACTGCGTCTCGGCGAGGTGCTCGCGCTGCGCTGGGAGGATGTCGACCTCGACACGCGGCGGCTGGTCGTCCAGCGCGCGGTATCAGCCGGAGTCGAGGGGCCGACCAAGAGCTGGCAAGCACGCTTCCTCCCAATCGCCGACCCGGCGGCGGAAGCGTTCGAGCGACTCCTGGCGCGCGGGGACTACACGCAGCGCAATGACTACGTCTTCTGCTCGCGACTCGGCCGGCGACTGGACGCGTCGGCCGTGCGGCGCCGCTTCAAGCGCGCTCAGGCGGCGGCAGGACTGCGGCCGCTGCGCTTCCATGCCCTGCGGCACGCGGCGGGTAGCCTCGTGGCCCGGCACGCCGACGCGCACTTCGTGCAGGCGTTTCTCGGCCACTCGCGGATCACGACAACCGAGCGGTACATGCACGCGAAGGCGCGGCCCGAAGACGTGAACCTGGTCAACCGGGCGTTTCGCATCGGCGAGCGGTCCGCGTCAAAGTAGGCATGATGGTCGAGAACTCATCGGGCGTTTCGCTCGTCGACGCGACGTCCTATGGCCAGAGCCGGCGAATGCTGCCGTCGTAGACGCCGTAGATGTACGGCCCTCGTCGGCGAGCCTGGCGAACGATCCGCTGGAGGTTGCCGACGAAGCGCGCCGTCTGTTCTGAGGCGCGCAGGTTCGCGTTGGTGAGGCAGAACGCGCGCACGCCGGCCGCCGACAGCGCGTTCCCGCTCGGTCGGTCGGCGACGGATCGCGTCGTCCTTCATCAGGACAACCCAGCCGTGCTGGCCGACGTCAGCGAGCCACTGTTCGTCCTTCAGGTCTTGTGCTGCACGCTCCCCGTACACGGAGGCCATGGTGTGTGCTGTATAGCCGAGTTCGCGGAGTGCCTCGGCCAGGTGCTTGCGGCCGAGACTGCGATCGATGAAGAACTCGATCGGCTCCGTGCGCTGTCGCGACCGTTGCTCGCGATCGCCGCCGGGCTCAGGCGGCGGCGCGGGTGGCGACACGGACTACGTCCTCGACCTCGGCTTCGGGAACTCCGAAGTCCTCAGCGATGTCCGCGAGTGTGTCGCCGGCCACGAAACGGTCAACGAGGTCCTCGACGCGCGCGCCACCGTGAACGACGAGCGGCATCCCAAACGCGCGCAACGGGTCAACTACGACGTCGGCGCGACCGTAGGTAGGCAGCCTGACGCGGGTAGCCCAGCCGTCGCCGCCGTAGCTGATGCGCTTGAGATAGTCGCGCACGACCTCGGCGAACTGACGCTGCCCGGTGCGCACCACCGTCAAGCCGCCGAGATCCTCGTCACCCTCGCTCGCAGCGAAGTCGTAGAGCACCTCGGCGCCGTCGGTGTACAGGCGCTTGGAGGCCAGCGCGTATTCGACTCCGATCCCGGAGGACAGCGCCTTGACCGCCGGGCGAATGCGCTGCATCGGCACCCCGGCGTGACGGAACGCGGACAGGACGTAGGCCTCGGCGAAGCCGATGAACGGCACCGTTGCCTCGCGGCCCCGGCGCGGGAAGCAAGTGATGATCGGCGTCGCACCGTCGATCGGCCGCGCCCAGTGGTGCAGCGTGGAGTTCGGCACGTTGAGGTACGTCGCCGCCTCGCGCAATGTGAATGCCGCGCGCGCGACCCGCGGGTCATCGTTATCGATGCTGTGTTGCTGTCTGCTCACCGTGGTCATGTCCAGTTCGCTCTACTTGCCGCGAACGATCGTAACGCCGCGCGCGGCGGGCGGAGGATCCTGAGAACGGGATCGCATCGCCTGACCCGCCGTGACGATGGCGCGACTTCAGTCGCGACTACCGCCCGTCGATCGGCAGCGCGAGCTGGACGAGGGTGGCGTCCTCTCGAGGCGGTCGACCGGTTACCGCGGGAGGGTTCCGCCGCGGAGCCGCGGCCTGCGGAGCGGCCCGCAGCGCGGCGGCCACCTCGTCGTGGATGAAGACCCAGCGCCGACCCAGCCGATGCGCAGGCAGCACGCCGCGTCGTGCGTACTCCCGCACCGTCGACGCCGGTAGATGGAGCAGCTCCGCAACCTCGCGGCCGTCGAGCACATCGTCACGCGTCAAGTGCCGTCGCTCGGGTTCCACGATGGATGGATTATGCCAAATAAGCAAAGATAAGCGTAAATAGCGCTATACAGCGATGGATAGCAACAGGTCGGCGTGCGAGAATCGCCTGCATGGTCGGGAGCGAGCGCAACGACGAGCGAATTCAGGCCGAGTTCAGGGACGTGCAGGACCGTTGGCGTGCGGCCGTCGAGGCTCATCGCATGGCGCCACCGGACGGCGGCTTCAGCGCACGTCTGGCGGGTCTCGCTGAAGCCTCGCGCCTGGAGGCAGAGATCTGTCGGGAGGCACACGACGCCGGCTACGGCTGGCCGCCGGCGACGTCCGCGGGCGAGCAGCCATACGAGCTGCGGCCAGGTACCGGGCGACGCGGCCCGGCCGCGCTGTGGCAGGCATTCGACGCAGCGGTGGCGCAACTCACGAGCGCGGCTGCCACGACCGACTTGCTCGCCGTAGCCGATGCGTACGACACCTTCGCCCGCGCGTGCGCCGCGCTGTCTGAGGCGGTCGAGCGCGAGGACGACTCAGGCGACCTCCCGCTCACCGCCCGCGCAGGCTAGTCGCGTCAGCTCGCCCTCAGCGCGGCACGAGCGGGCGCGCGTCGGCCCGGCTACCCCAAAGCGTCGACGCCGGAGTGCTCTCGTCTCGGCGCGGCAGACGATCCGCGTCGGCGTTCCACAGCTCGCGGCGACCGGCGCGCGACCCGCCACCAACTCGCGAGCGATCCAGCAAAGTGTCGACGTCGGCGCGCCGCAGGCGAAACGCGCGACCTACACGGACCGCTGGGAGAGTCCCCGCGTCGATCCAGTTGCGAATCGTCTGCGAGGTCACCTGGAGCTCCTCAGCGACCTGCGGGACCGTCAGCAAGCGCTCTGCCGTCACGAGTAGGAAACGATAGCCGCGGTCACCGAGTGGTCTGCTGCTCGTCGGTGAGCTTGAGCGGTACGACTCGGTCTATGAAGACGGCACGCAGCTCGAGGCGGCCGCCGAGCGCCTGGACGTAGGCGGCAATCGTCGCGACCCGCGGGTTTGGTTCGTGCTCGAGGTGCGAGACGGCGCGCTGCGACGCGGTCAGCCTGTCCGCCAGTTGGACCTGCGTTAGCCCGACGTGCTGGCGCAGCTCGGCAAGCCTCTCACTGGCCTCAGCTGTCCCGGCCACGGACAACCGCGACAGCTGAACACGCGGACGCTGCGAGCGAGCTTGGCGCTGTCTCTTCGACCTTGGCATTTCGGTTTACATGATACCCCTTATTCCGGCTAGCCGGAATACTGTCACCATGGGTGATACTGTGTGATGCGAACGCGCAGCGGAGCATCGGGGAAGCCTCATTATCGAGATAGAACTGGCCCAACGGCCCCAGCCGCCGCAAAGCAGCTCGTCTCTTGAATCCCGACCGGCGAGCGGGCCTCCGCCCGGTCATCGTTCGGGTCTGCCTTTGCTCGGCGGGATGCGCCGGCAAACCGCGGGTCGTGGCTGTCGGGACGCGTCTGTTCGCCCTGGGGCGGCGTGTGCGCCGGCCAGCCCGCAGGCGCGTGTCGGCGGCTGTGCTTCGGCTCGTACGCCCGTTGAGGAGGGGTGCTCGTCGGCAGATCCGAACTTTGGGCCTTTGCAGGAACCATGCGAGTCGCGCATGATGCGACTTGCTGGTTTCCCGTAGACATGTGATCGAGAGGGGCTTGACCGAGCTTTAGGCTGGCTGTTAGACCGCGCCGCCAAGAGGAACGCGATGAGGCGTTAGCGATACCACGAGGGCGTGGTGTAGCTCGTCTTGGGGGTGGGTATGCGACGGCATCGCTTGGATCTCGGCCGTGTAACGGTTCGGCTGGTGGTCGTGATGGCTGCGGCTGCTGCGGCGCTGGTCGTGTTGGGTCCCGTGTCTGGGGCGTTCGCCGTGTCGTCTGGCTCCTCGGGTTCTTCTGGTGTGAGCGGCGCGTCCGGATTGACTGGCGCATCTGATGTTTTCGGTGTGTCGGGGCTGTCCGGGACGCAGTCGACGGGAGTGTCGGGTGTGAGCGGCTCCTCTGGAGCAAGCGGCGCGTCTGGCTCGACCGGGTCGTCCGGCGTAAGCGCCCCATCTGTGGTAACGCCGGCGCAGTCGAGGACGGCGTATTCGGGTCTTGACGCGAGCGACGCAGTGTCGCTCGCAAAACAGGTGTTTCACGTTGATGACACGTCCGGCGAGGCGCTTCCGATTCCTGCCGGTGCGTCCGTGTCTCGCTACGTGGGATCGAACTTGGAGCAGCTCCGGGCGGCGGATGGTTCGCATCTGCTGGCGTATTCGGCTGTGCCGTGGCGCGTTAACGATGGTGGCGGTTTGAAGGCGGTGTCGTTGGCATTGACCAGCGCCGGCTCGCAGGGCGGGTTCACGACCGCGAACGGGCCGGTCAACATTTCGTTCCCGGCGAGCGCGGATGGGCAGACCTCGCTGCCGGACGGGATCACGGTGAGCGACGCGAGTGGCGGCCCGCAGGCCGGCACGGTGGTCGGCGACCGCGTCTTCTACGCGAACACCGCGACGGACACGGACTTCATGCTGCAGCCAACGATGAGTGGCGTTGACGCGCAGTGGCAGCTGCGCTCGGCGTCGAGCCCGAGCGAGAACGACCTCGTGCTCGGCCTCCCGTCCG
>JBEKBL010000084.1:0-7669 GCA_050015415.1 Solirubrobacteraceae bacterium | reverse complement strand
ACGACAGCAGCCGCAACTTTGGGGCTGTGCTATCCCGCGCGGCGAGCAGCCCGGTCCCGATGTCCCGGCCGCGGTCGATCCGCAGCGCTCCCAACAGCAGGAGCGCCGTCGCAGCCAGCGGCAGGAGCAGGACCAGCGGGTGCGCGCCGGTGAACGGTCTTGTTTCCTCCGCCCAGCCGAGCGGCGTCAGCCAGCGAAGCCAACCCACGCCGGCCGAGGTATCGCCGACAACACGCAGCAGCAGAAACACCGCCACCATCGCGCAGCCAAGCTCGAGCGCGACGCGGCGTGTCGGCGCCAGCTGGCTCACGATCGCGCCGATCCCGACGAACACGGCGGCGACCGACATCGTCGAGGCTGCGAGCAGCACCGAGTCGCCAAGCGACAGGCCGGCGAGCACACATCCTGCTGTCTCGGCGATCCAGATCAGCGCGATGCCCGCGCCGATCCCGACCAGCGCCGCGGTGAACGCTGTGCTCCGATCGACGGCTCCCGCGAGCACCAGCTCCATCCGGCCGCTGTCCTCCTCGGCGCGTAGCGCGCGCGCCGCCGCCACGACGCCGAAGACCGCGGCGGCGATCGCGAGCGTCCCGCCGCCCCGCCAGGCCGCATAGCCACCGACGCTCAGCGGGTCGTAAGGGAAGCCGTAGAACAGCCGGATCGAAACGTCGTTCGCGAACGCGTGCGCGAAGCCCAGGCGATCCGCGAGCGTCGGGTAGGCGCTGCGATAACCAACCGGCTCGATGTACATGTACGCGGCGAACAGACAGGCGAACGCGAGCGTGCGGATCCGTGCGTCGTGAAACGCGCGGCGCGCAAGCGCAGAAAGCGCTCCAGATCTCGGACGCCGCGCGCCGAGCGAAACTGCGCTACGCGCTGCCACGTCCGTCCGAGGCCTCGTAGTGATGCAAAAAGATCTCCTCGAGCGACGGCTCTCGGCTCGTCAGACCGGCGACAGGGTGCTCGGCAAGCGCCGCTATCAGTGGACCGATGCTTCCAGTGACCTCGAAACGCGTCGCGTTCGGGCCGGCGCTCGCGGCGACTACACCGGCCAGGCCCGGCAGTAACGGTGCCGGACCCGCGAACGTCACCTCGACGGTCTGGGCGCTCAGATGGCGGAGCTCGTCAAGCGTCCCCTGATCCACGAGCCGGCCACCCTTGAGAATGCCGACGCGATCACACAGCGCCTCCACCTCGCTCAGGATGTGCGAGGACAGAAAAACCGTCTGCCCACGATCCTTCGCCTCCTCGACGCAGTGCCTGAACGCCACCTCCATCAGGGGGTCGAGCCCAGACGTCGGCTCGTCGAGCAGCAGCAGATCGGCGCGCGTTGCAAGTGCGGCGATCAGCTGGACCTTCTGGCGGTTGCCCTTCGACAGCGCACGGACCTTCTTGCGCGTGTCCAGATCGAAGCGCGCGACCAGCTCGTCGCGGTAGGCGACGTCGGTGCCGCCGTGCAGCCGGGCGAGGAACTCGAACGTCTCCGCGCTCGTCAGCGACGGCCACAGAAACGGCTCGCCGGCGACGTAGGCGACATGGCGATGCGCAGCGACCGGATCGCGCCACGCATCAAGCCCAAACAGCTCAGCACTACCAGCGGTTGGGCGATGCAGGCCGAGCAGCAGGCGAATCGTCGTTGTCTTGCCGGCGCCATTGGGACCCAAATAGCCGTAGACCTCGCCAGGCTCCACGACGAGTTCCAGGCCATCGAGCGCCAGCGTCTCGCCGTAGCGCTTGGAGAGCCCGACCGTACGGATCGCGCTCATCCGCCGATCGGTCCGGGTCGCAGCGTCCACCGCCAGCAACCGGGATCAGTGCACGCCGGCTGCTCGGCGGTGGGCGTCACCCCGGGCGCTAAAAGCCAACGTAGCTCCCGGGAATCTGCGCTCCCGGCCTCACCAGCGCTCGCGCGGCGAGATCCACCAGGCGGCTCGAGTAGCCCCACTCGTTGTCGTACCATGCGACGACCTTGACCTGAGTGCCGTCATTGACGGCGGTGAGCGCCGCGTCAAAGATCGAGGAGTACGGCGACCCCACGACATCGCTCGAGACGATTGGGTCCTCGTTGTAGGCGAGCAAGCCTTCGAGCGGGCCGCTGTCGGCCGCCGCGCGGAACGCCTGATTCACTTCTGCGACGCTCGTGGCGCGCTCGGCTTCGACTGTCAGGTCGACGAGCGAGCCGGTCGGGACGGGCACTCGGACGGCAAAGCCGTTCAAGCGGCCCTCGAGCTCAGGAACCACGAGACCCAGGGCTTTCGCCGCCCCGGTCGAGGTCGGCACCAGGTTCAGTCCAGCCGATCGCGCACGACGTAGGTCGCTGTGCGGACCGTCGAGCAGGTTCTGGTCGGCCGTGTAAGCGTGAATCGTCGTCATCAGCCCATGGCGGATGCCGACCGCCTCGTGGAGAACTTTCGCGACCGGGGCGAGGCAGTTGGTCGTGCACGACGCGTTGCTGATGATGTGGTGGAGTTCCGGGTCGTAGACGTCATCGAAGTTGACCCCGAGTACGACCGTCGCGTCGACCGGCTCGGTTCCCTTGGCCGGTGCCGAGATGATCACCTTGCGCGCACCGGCGTCCAGGTGCTCGGAGGCGGCGGCGCGCGTACGGAAGCGTCCGGTCGACTCGATCACCACGTCGACGTCGAGCTTCGCCCACGGCAGTGCGGATGGCTGCGATTCGGCGAAAGCCGGAATCACCCGGCCATTGATGATCAGCTCGCCGTTTCCAGCCCCGACGGAACCGTTGAAGCGCCCGTACACGGAGTCGTAGCGAAGCAGGTGAGCCATCGTCTGCTCGTTCATCAGGTCATTGATTGCAACGATCTCGATATCGGCCTCGCGCTCATAGGCAGAGCGCACTACGCTCCGACCTACGCGCCCGAACCCGTTGATGGCAACTCGTGTAGTCATGGTCTGTCTCCCGGCTCGCTCTGGAAGTCGCGACCAAACCTACGGCTCGCGAATCGCGACGCCATCGGTATAGGTGCCCGAGTGCGATCCGGGCGTTCTACTGATCGCGCCGATCAGGCAACCGCGCCTCAGCGCACGGGTGCTGCAAGCGGCGCGTCTGTTTCGCATTGCTCGCCCCGAATCCGCTTGTTTTGGCTCAAGAGCGCGTCCGGATCAGTGCTGACCACTTCATGCGCCACGAATCGAGAACGTCCATGCACACGTATGCTCCGTGTTCGCCCGGCGGACTGCGGGAGGAGCGGGTATCACCGAGCGCCTTGAGCTTGAGCGTCTCCGGACGCTGATCGACGTCGGCGGCTTCATCGTTTCTGCCCTCGATCTAGACGAGGTTCTCGGTAGCGTGCTCGAAGCGGCGTGCGAGCTGACGACTGCGCGTTACGCAGCGCTTGGCGTTCTCGATGAAGGGCGCACTGAGCTTGAGCGCTTCAGCACGCGCGGCATCGATGACACGGTCTCAAGGTCGATCGGAGACCTGCCGCGCGGCCGCGGCGTGCTGGGGGTGCTGATCGATCGTCCCGAGCCGCTGCGGCTCGCGCGCGTGAGCGACCACCCGGCGTCCTACGGTTTCCCGGCCGGCCATCCGCCGATGGGCAGCTTCCTCGGTGTGCCGATATTCATCCGTGGCGAGGTTTGGGGCAACCTCTACCTGACCGAGAAGCAGGACGGCGAGTTCGACGAGGGCGACGAGGACGCGATCGTCGTCCTCGCGAGCTGGGCCGGGATCGCTGTGGAGAACGCCCGCCTGTATCGGGCGGCTGAGGATCGTGGGACAGAGCTCGAACGCGCAAATCGTGGCCTCGAGGCAACCCAGGCCGTAGCCGTTGCAGTGGGCGCCGAGGTCGACCCCGACCGCGTCCTCGAGCTGATCGTCAAACGCGGGAGAGCCCTCGTCGACGCGCGCAGCATCGTGATCCTCCTCGTCGAGGGAGACGAGCTCGTTCTCACAGCGATAGCCGGGCAGGGACGTCCCACACACGATGTACGGATCCCAGTCCACGCCTCAACCTCCGGTGAAGTGATGCAACGAGGCGTGCCGGAGCGGATCGACGACGTACGTGCGCGACTGCGCATCGCACCCGAGGAATTCGGCGTCGATGACGCCAAGACAGCGCTCGCAGTGCCCCTCGCATATCGCGGCGAGCCGCTCGGCGTGCTGCTCGCCTTCGACCACGGTCGGGACGCCATGCCGTTCAGCGACGACGACGAGCAGGCGCTGAAAGCGTTTGCCGCAAGCGCGGCAACAGCAGTCGCAACCGCCCGCAGCGTCCAGCGGCAACGCCTCAGCGACGCGCTCGCGGCGGCTGAATTCGAGCGCCGACGTTGGGCACAGGAACTGCACGATGAAACCCTCCAAGCGCTGGGCGGGCTACGGGTGCTCCTCTCCGCCGCACGACGCGCAAACGACCTCGACACCTTCGGCAGCGCCACCGATCTAGCGCTCGAGCAGATCGAGCAAGAGATCACCAACCTACGCGCGATCATCACCGAGCTGCGCCCCGCCGCGCTCGACGACCTCGGTCTCGCCGCGGCGCTCGAGGCGCTTTTCGAGCGCCACCGAACCATCAACGACCTCGAAATCACCCACACTTTGGAGCTGCCCGACCGGGACGCAAGCGCCCCCCAACTCACCGCAGGCACGGAAGCCACGATCTACAGAGTCGTACAGGAATCGCTCACCAACGTCGCCAAGCACGCCGCGGCAAGCGCCGTATCCGTTACAGCTCGCGTCGAAGACGCCTCGCTTCTCGTTGAGATCATCGACAACGGCCGCGGCTTCGTCATCGAGGCCGCCAACGCCGGCTTTGGCTTGACCGGAATGCGCGAACGCATCCTGGCAGCCGAGGGGAACCTGATGATCGAATCCTCAAAGAGCGGAACGACTGTCGCGGCCACGCTGCCCCTCAGTCAGGCGCGGACATTGTCCGACGTCGGCGCGGCCAATAGGCCACGCCGCACCGCGTAACGCACGAGCTCCGCGCGCGTTTTCAGGCCGAGCTTACGACGGATGTGGGCGCGGTGAGTTTCCACCGTGCGAACGGAGATCTGGAGCATCTGCCCAATTTCTGGGTTGGTGTGCCCAAGCGCGATGAGTCGCAGCACGGCCTGCTCCCGCGTGCTCAGTAGCTCTCGTTCACTGTCATGCACCTTCAGTGCCGAGGCCACCGGCGCTGCGATGAAGCTTTCCCCGCGCGCGGCGCGGCGAATCGCCTCCAACAGATCTCGATCTGCGTCGTCCTTGAGGACGCAGCCACTGGCCCCCGCGGCGAGCGCCTCCCTTGCGAAGCGTGGGTCGTCGGTCATCGTCGTGACGATGATCGCTGTGCCAGGTGCGTCTCGACACAGGGCGCGAATTGACGCGAGGATCGCGCCGTCCGGCATGGTCACGTCGAGCACGAGCACGTGTGGCCGATCGGCACGCACGTGCGCCATGACCGCGGCGATATCGCGAGCCTCGGCCACAACCTCGACCTCCGCGTCCAAGTCAAGCAGCAGTCTCAGGCTGCGGCGCACGAATTCGTGGTCATCCGCCAGCAGCACCCGGATCGTCGACCTCGCTTCACGCGTGCCCTCAATCGGCTCCGCGACGGTACGAAGCATTGTTCGGGCCGCCCGTCCCTGTGTGGAAGGAGTGCCGACGGCGCCAGCGATAGGGACAGACGAGCTGTTCATGTCGCTCGATGAAATCAGCGACACGCAGCGAAGTCATCGGGATTAGACGCGCTCCGCGGGTGTGGCGAACTACCCCTTTTGCCTAATGCTCGTTGATCAGGCCGCGCTGCAACGCGTAGGCCACCAGCTCCGCCCGCGAGGATACGAGGAGCTTTTGCTGGATGTGCGACCGGTGGGTTTCCACGGTGCGCACCGACAAGAAGAGTTGCTTACCGATCTCCGCGTTCGTATGACCGAGTGCGATCAGGCGCAGCACCTCCGCCTCCCGTGGGCTCAGATCATCGGGCGGGCCAGGCGGCGGCTCGCGCGCGATTCTCGCTCCGAGAGACGGATTCAGGTAGGTCTCGTTCGCAGCCGCGCGGCGTACCGCCTCGACGAGCTCGCTGTCTGCTGACTCCTTGAGCACATAGCCGAGCGCCCCGGCGCTGAGCGCTTCGCGCGCGAACGCTGGCTCGCCCTGCATCGTCAGAACCACGATCTGCGTGTCTGGCGCTTCCGCTCGGATTGCCGGGATCGCCTCGAGGCTGGACCCGCCGGGCATGTTCAGGTCGAGTACGAGAACTGCAGGATGGTGTCCGCGGACGTAGCGGCGCGCCGCGTCGACGTCACCCGCTTCAGCGACGACTTCGAAGTCTGCCTCGGCGTCAAGCAGCAGACGAAGCCCGCTCCGCACGACGGCATGATCGTCGGCGATCACGATCCGGATCACCGACTCGGGGCGATCATCATCTGCTTGCTTGTTCTCGACGATGCTCATCCGCGTGCACGGTAGCGATCGAGGCGCGTCTGCGGACCCGTCGAGACCTACGTTCAGCAATGCGTAGTTTGCCGCAATCGTCTGAGGGCTTTGTTCCATGTCCGCATGCGCGCGCTGCATTACCCTGAACGCCATGAGCACTGCGAAGACGTTCAGGGCCGTGATTGCCGGCGGCGGAGTGGCGGCGCTCGAGGCGGCAATGGCGCTGCGCGAGTTTGCCGGTGCGCGCGTCAGCGTCCAGCTTGTCGCACCGAACGCCGAGTTCAGCTACCGGCCGATGAGCGTACGAGAGCCGTTCGCCTACGCACCGGCCAGCCGATATCCGCTGGCTGAGATTGCCGCCGATATCGGTGCCGAGCTGATCGCCGACGAGTTCGCCTGGGTCGACACCAAGCAGCAAATCGCGCACACCGCCAACGACGTCGAGCTCCCCTATGAGGCTCTCCTGCTCGCGCTCGGCGCACACATGCGAGCACCGTTCGGCCACGGTTTGACGATTGATGATCGCCGCATGGATGAGCTGTTGCACGGCGTCGTCCAAGACGTCGAGGACGGGTATGTCCACAGCATCGCTTTCGTCGTGCCGGCGCGCATGGGCTGGCAGCTGCCGCTCTACGAGCTCGCACTGATGACAGCCGCCCGCGCCTACGACATGGACGTGCACGTCGATCTCACGATCATCACACCCGAAACCGCTCCACTAGCCATATTCGGCGAGGAAGCCAGCAAAGCCGTCGGCGAGCTGCTGAGCGACGCCGGCATCACCGTCATACCCTCGGCCCGCGCTCAGGTGCCCAAGGAGGGCCAGGTCGTCATCCAGCAAGGCGAAACCACGCTCAACGTTGACCGCGTGATCGTCCTACCCGAACTGTTTGGGCCGTCCGTACGAGGCCTGCCCGCCGGCGAGCACGGGTTCATCGCAATCGACGGCCACGCCAAAGTGCGAGGAGTCGACCGCGTCTACGCCGCCGGTGATGCTGCCGACTTCGCCGTAAAACACGGCGGCCTAGCCGCCCAGCAGGCCGACGCAGCCGCCGAGTCGATCGCTGCGCTCGCCGGTGCCCCGCTCACACCACAGCGGTTCAGCGGCGAGATCCACGGGGTGCTCCTGACCGGGCGCAAGCCTCGCTACCTCACAGCTCACATCACCGGAAACCGGGGCTACAGCTCGCAGATCACCGAGACCGCGACCTGGATGCCGGCAACCAAGATCGCAGCCCAGGACCTCGCGCCGTACCTCGCTCAGCGGGCGCAAGCGCCAAACGCCGCCTG